>JAKEEL010000037.1 GCA_022616595.1 Methylococcaceae bacterium | reverse complement strand
CTCGACGAGCAAAATCTGACCCGCATGCAGGCCGAAATTCAGGTCCCTGAACAAATCCCGCTCGTCGCGGATGCAGTGCAGGCCCGAGACCTCGAGCCGCCCCGGCGCAATCCGGTGCGGCTCAGGCGCGATCATCAAAACCGCGGCACCCACCGGAAATGGTCATTCCGATTGCTGTTTTGGCGTCACTTGACTCGGGGCGACCTTATTCGCTTCGGGCGGAACGGCAGGTTTCCCGGATTCTTGGTTTTGTTCCGGAACCGGTGCCGCCGATTTAACCAACTTGGCCCGGTTGATTTCCAGCAAGCTATCCACATTGTATTTCGGAACGCTGAAATAATACTCGGAATCGGACGGTTTCAACACAACTTCATCCTTGTCTTTCAACTTGCCGTAACGGTAAGCGACCCGCTGGCCGTTCTTTTTCACCAAAGTCAATTCCAATGCCGGGGAACCGAGCTGATACGCGGGATCATCCTTTTTGCCCAAGACGTCCTGAAAACCGATGCTGCTGACCTTGCCGAGCAGGGACTGGATTTCGGGCTCGACGGCTTCCTCGCCTGCGGCGAGTCCTTCAATCACGAACTTATCCTTGGCCCTTTTGATCGAAAGCCCGGCAATTTCGATCGCGTCGATATCCTCGCGCGGCACATGCAGAATGCTCTGATCAGCCCAGTCGATGGGCTTCGTGCTGGCCTGATAGGCGCTGAATTCGATGCCGTAGATGGTGGTTTGCCCGTCGAGCCGGGCATGAATTTTCTTGAACCCGGGCGAGGTGCCCAGATACAGAGTGGTGCTTGCATCCGCAGTCGAAAAAGCCAATTTGCGCTCGAAATCACCTCCGGCAACTTTGAAGCGCTTCTCCGCGGACTCGGTGGTCGCGACCGGCCAGCCGATATTCGTGTCGAAAAGCTTTCCGAATACCCGCTCCAGCTTCTCCTTGGACGCCGGAAAATCGAAATAAGCGGGCAATGTCCATTTGTTGTTGCGCTTTTCCAGCATCAGCGTTTTCTTGTCGGCCTCCTCGATGACGATCTTATTCAGCGCATCGAATTTCAGGTCCAGCAGTTTTTCATTCGATACGAAAGCCCCGCTCTCGCTCTGGGCAAAATACAGAATCGCCGCGAGAACAACCTGCAAGACCAGCAAAATGGAAAGAAATTGTGATTGACGCGCCATGACTCAAAGACCTCCGTTTTCCAGGACTTCGTGATAATGCAGTTCCGCCCGGGTGCAGGAATAGCGGTATGCGAAATACACGAGCAGCAATCCGATCATCGCGAATCCGTAGTTCAGATATTCCCAGAACGACTGAGATTGCCCGGCGGCCGGATGCAGGGTTCTCGAAAAATGCCCGCGTCCGCGGATCGACAAGAGGCCCCGATCCTCGAGCGACCAGTCCACCGCGTTCCCGGCCAGGTCCAGCGAATTGGTATACAGCGTTCCGCCCGCACTCGATGCGAGTCGGATCGTCTGGTCACTCAGAAACTCGTTCGAAGCGAACACGATGATGCGCGCCGATTCCGGTGATTTTTCAATCGTCCCCGCGATCACCGGCGCAGGTTCCTTCTTGTCTTCTTCCTGATCCGCGGGCTTATCCGGCGAGGCCGCCTGCTTGTCGGCGGACAGAAGCGGAGAGGCTTTGCCCTTGAAAAACGAATCGAAGCGGCCTTCGACCGAGAGCCCCATCGTATAGGACTTGCGCTCCTCGGCCGGTACGAATCCTAGCGGACCGTTGAGCCGGAAATCGGGCAGGACCTGGGTCGAATCGGATGTCCAAGCTTCCTGCGTACTTTTCAGGAATTCCACAACCCGGCGCTCTTTGTTTTTCTGCGCATCCGCCTCCACGGGAGAAGCCCAGTCGATCGTGACCTGCTCGATCCCGGAGGAGAGGCCCTCACCCTCGTTCAATCCTTCCCCGCGAACATCGACAAAATAAGGATACTCGACCATGCGGATCTCCTGAACCCGGAATCCGCCCACATTCCGGGTGATCGGGATCGGCAACTTCGCGTTTTGCGGATCCAGAATCATGCTGTCACCGATTCGGATCCCAAAGTGCTCCAACCATGCGCCAAGCCCCGAATCGTACTTTCCGGCGTTGAGCGAGCCGTTCTCCAAGTTCGACTCGAAAGGAGAGGTCGACAGGATCACGGTACCGCCCTTCATCAAAAATTGGTCGACCGCGAACAATTGCTTTTCGTTCAAAGCCTTCGGCGCGGCCAGCAGCAACAGATCGATATCCTCGGGAACCAGGCCCTTGTCCAGGTTGACCGTGGTTACCTTATGATTCTCGCCGAGTTTTTCCTGCAGCAACTGAAACTCTTTGCCCGGCGGCTGCATCTGCGGCATGTAGGGATTGGCCTCGGGCGGCGCGGGAGTCAACAAGGCCACGGTTTTCAAGAAGCCGGACGAATACCGTTTCAATGCCGCTTCGAGGCTTCTGCGGAAGGATTCCTTGTTCAAGTCCTCGGTCAGCGGAACCTGTATCGATTGATCTCCGCTTTTCAGGACCATGTAGAAATAAAAAGTATTCGGGTCGAACAATCCGGCGCGCATCGGACGAAAGCCGTACTGTTCCGAAATCTCCTTGGTCAGTTCGGCCCCGCCGGCGTCCGGATCGAGAAATTCATAGTTGAATTTCCCGGACGATTTTGTTTTCAACTCGTCGAGTACCGAGGCCGCCTGCGTGCGGAATTCGATCAGCATTTGCGGTAAGCGCTTGTCGGGGGAAAAATAGCCGATGAATTGAATCTTGTTCTTCAGTTCCGCGAACAGGTCCCCGCTACCCTGATACTCGTACAGAACCTTTTTGATGCTGCGCGTGATTTCGTATTCGGGATTGCGCAATTCGACATCCATTTGCGACTCGCTCATCGCCTTGACTTCGATCAAATCGCGGAAACCCAGGACCTGATACTGGTCGCCGTACTGAATCACGACATCGAAATAGGAATTGACCAGGGAGGCCTGGTACTTGTCGGCGACCTGAAAAGGAACCGGCTTGATGCCGTACTTCTGGCCGGCCTCTTCCTCGAGATCCGGATGTTCGAGCGGATCGATGAATTCCGCCCTGACCTTGCCGCGGCTCGCTACTTGGTATTCCAGGATCAAGTCCCTGAGTTGCGGCACCAGAGGCGCAAGCAGCGGATGGGTCTTGGCGCTGAAATAGCCGCGGATCAGCAACGGTTCCTGCAACTGCTCGAGATACAGGCGGGTCGCATCCGAGATCGAATAAATCCGGCCTTCGGTCAGGTCGGCCCTGGCCCAACCGACTTTCTGCAACCAGACATTGGCGGCCGCGAAGTTTGCAATGAGCAGCAAGATCAACAGCCGCCAACGTCCGTGCGCGGTGTGCGGCGATTCCGTGGCCCAACGCCCGGACTCCAGAAAATACAAATTCAGGCTCAGGAAAATACCGATGATACTCAGGTAATAGTATAAATCCCTGACATCGATCACCCCGCGTGTGATCGAAGTAAAACGCGAACCGCTGCCGAGCAGTTTGAACAATTCGCCGGCCCGGTTGCCGAACAGCTGGGTCAAGGTATCGGAACCGAGCAGGTAGAACAGCGAGCAAACCAGAACCGTGGTGATCAGACTCACGATCTGGTTGTCGCTGCGTGCGCTCACGGTCAGGCCGATCGCGGTATAGGCTCCGGCCAGGAACAGGGTCGCCAGATAGGCCCCGAAGACCGGCCACCAATCCAGATTGCCGAGCAAACTGATCGTGAAGGGCAAGGGCAGGGTCAACAACAGCGCGATGCCGACCAGGGCCATGCAGGCCAGAAATTTTCCAAGCACGTAGTACAGCGGACTGACCGGCTCCGTGAGCAGAAATTCAAGGGTCCCGCTCCTTTTTTCTTCGCTCCAACTGCGCATGGTCAGCGCGGCAACCAGGAAGATCAGCAAAACCGGCATCCAGTCGAACAAGGGACGTGCATCCGAGATATTGCGCGCGAAAAACGTCTCGACCCAGAAAAAGATGAACAGGGTCACCGCGAGAAAAGCTCCGAAAAAGATGAACGCGGCCGGGGAGGCAAAAAACCGCGCGATTTCTTTTTTCGCGATCAGAATAACCTTATGCTGCATGGCTTTCTTCCTCCGTGGCCGCGTCCCTCGCATTGATTTCACTGAACACGTGTTCCAAATCCCGTTTTTCTACGTGCAGTCCGTAGAATTGGTAGCCCAGGTTCAAGACCGCCCGGGCCACGGGAGCCGCGTACTCATCCACGGGGCGATCCCGCGCATCGATTTCCAGCGCATAGTGATTCCGTCCATCCGCAGCCTGCAAAAATTCGACCGCGGTGACCCGATCGATCCGGGACAGCGCTGCCTTCGCATCGGCCGGATTCCTGTCGATGGCCAGCAACAGACGCTGCCCTTTTTCGAGGTCCTCGATCCTGGAATCCATCGCCAATCGGCCCTCCCGGATGATCAGTACCCGATCGCAGACCGCCTGAACCTCGCGAAGAATATGGGTCGAAAGAATCACCGTGGATTGCGTACCCATTTCGATGATCATGTCCCGCATGTGCTGGATCTGCGACGGGTCCAAGCCATTGGTTGGCTCATCCAGGATCAGGATCGCGGGTTGTGTCAGAATAGCCTGAGCGACACCGACGCGCTGCCGGTAACCTCGCGAAAGGGTCTGGATGGTCTGGCCGGCTTTGTCTCGGAGTTCCATGCGATCGATCGCCGCACGCACCGCACGGTTGCTTTCGGACCCTGTGAGTCCTTTCAACCCGGCCGCGTAATCGAGAAAGTCGATCACGTTCATGTCCGGATAGAGCGGACAGTTTTCCGGCAGATAACCGATCCGTTTCTGGACATCGGCGCGCTGTTCCGATATGTCGAGATTATCGATAACGATCGAACCCGCGCTCGCTTCGAGATATCCGGTCAGCATTTTCATGATCGTGGTTTTTCCGGCCCCGTTGTGACCCAGCAAACCGACGATCTCGCCTCGACCAATCTGGAACGACACATCGTCAACCGCCTTGCATTCATCATAGAACTTCGTAAGATTCTGAGCTTCGATCATTTCCCTTTCCCTTTTTCTGTTTGTAAACCCCGAAGGTTGAATTGATTTTTGAAATAGAGGCCGCCCACGACGGCCAGTGCGATCCCCGAGAGCGCGGCAAGCACGAGGAGCAGCCCGTTCGACCCGCTCCACGGAATCGCATACACATTTGCATTCCCGGCCTCGGTCAGCCCCGGGATGTTCGGGATGTCGCCGTCTCCGTCCCCGACTTTCAACTGAGCCTTCATGCCTTTCTCCATATGCTGCGCGATCTCGCAATGGACCAGGAAGGTTTTCGCTTCGCTCGGAACGATGAAGGCCGCCGTTTTGCTGCCGGGTCCGTTCAGTTCGATATGAAACATTCCGGTCGGAGGATAGAGATATTCCGGAAGCCCATGAATCATGAACTGATGGCGGATATCATCCTCGTTTACGAATTTCACGGTGATGCGGGCGCAGGGCTTTACGTTCCATTCCTGCTGATCATAGGTGAACATCGTTCCCGGAAAGCGGCCGGCATATTTCCGCCCGGCATGCACCGTGATTTCAACGTCTTCGGATATTTCACGACAGCCAGCCGGCAACTGGTCCCGGTTCTCATTCATGATCATGCCCTGCGTGTCCATTTCGTGACGCATCCTGACCTTGCTTTCGCCCGTGAAGGGCCGCACCAACACCTGTTCTGGCTCCTGTTCCTGGGCCATTACCGGACAGG
>JAKEEL010000245.1 GCA_022616595.1 Methylococcaceae bacterium | reverse complement strand
GTTCGACCGGAAAGCACTATGCGCAGATCAAGAACGACGCCGCGCGGGCCTTTCTGGCGTTTGTAAAGAGCGATGACGCACGAATAATCATTCGGACTTTCGGTTACGACACACCCTGATGCCGGGCGGAACCGGAACTGGTTTTTTTGATCGCTGCTAAAGAATTTGTACACCCCGGCAATGTCTAACGCGATAGTTATCACCGTGGCTTTCCTCTGCACCGGGTGTACGGACGAGAGGCTTACCAAAGGAAAAGGTTGGTAGCAGATCTCAAGACACCCTGGTTCGGCGGACAACCACCCCGGGTTTAAACCACAGTACTGTTGAACTGACGCTGCTTCCGTTCACCCTGCTGCGAGCTTCCTTCGACAAGCTCAGGACGAACGAAACGAGCGTTACGTAACGAAACTCAAGGCGTTCGTGCCGGTCTTGCCGCGCCATGAATGGCCTGAGTCAACGGCTTTGGGTCTAAACTGATGACAACGTTATATCCGACCCGCAAGGTCCCCCAGTCTATCGTCCCGGCGAACCGGAAGTTAGCAGTCAACATGTCCTATCTGAGTCGGCGATGGGTTTTGCGAATCCTGCTAGGCTTCGCTCTGATCGCGGCCGTCGTCGGCGCAACCCTCGTCGTCGGCAAGGAGATCAGAACATCGGAGCTGCAGGCACGGTTGTTGTCCTTCCTTTCCCGGGAACTTGATTTCAAGCTCGAACCCGGACCCAGTCCAAACATCCGTTTTCCCGAATCCGGCCCCTATGACCAACGGCTGGGTTACGTGGGGATACCGGCCTTTATTCAGCGCCTCGAGGATCGTGGCTTCGAAGTGACCGCGCAGGCCCGCTTTTCGCCGCGGCTGGCCAGTCTGTTCGATCGCGGATTTTTCACCGCTTACCGCGAAATCAACCAGACTGGACTGATCCTGTTCGACCGCAACGGTCATTTGCTTTTCAAAGCCACCTACCCGAATCAGATCTACGCCGATTTCCATGCGATTCCGCCGGTCATTCTAAATACCCTGCTGTTCATTGAAAACCGCGAATTGCTGGACGAAACCTACGCCACGCGCAATCCGGCCGTGGAGTGGGATCGTCTGGGCAGGGCGGTGTTCGATTTGATCAAGAAAAAACTGGGTGCCGATATTAATGCCACCGGCGGAAGTACCCTGGCGACCCAGATCGAAAAATACCGTCATTCCCCGCACGGCATCACCGCCTCGGTCAAGGAAAAGTTTCGGCAAATGGGAAGCGCCTCGATCCGGGCCTATCTGAACGGACCGGACACCCTGGAAGCCCGTCGCATGATCGTGCTTTCTTATCTGAATTCCGTGCCGCTTGCGGCCGCTCGCGGCTATGGTGAAGTGCATGGCATCGGTGACGGGTTGTGGATTTGGTATGGCGCCGATTTCGATACGGTGAACCGCTTGTTGAGCACCGACGCCACCGCGATCAATGAGTCGATCGGCCTTGAGCAGGCGCTTGCCTACCGGCAGGTGCTCAGTCTGCTGCTGGCCCAGCGCCGTCCCTCGTATTTCCTACGCCAAGGCCATGATCACTTGCAGCGCCTGTGTGAGAGCTATTTGAACGTACTCGCGACGGCCGGAGTCATCCCGGCCCGACTGCGGGATGCCGCCCGAGGGGTTCGGGTCGCTCTGCGGCAGGACTCGCTCCAGAATAATGCCCAGCCGTTCTTCGAACACAAGACCCAAACCGTCCTGCGTACCCGCCTGGCCGGCGCCCTCGGCGTGGACAGCCTCTACAACCTCGATCGCATAAACCTCATGGTCAAGAGCACCCTGGATCAGGACGCTCAGCATGCGCTCACCGATGCGCTGGCCGGTTTGCGGCAGCCATCGAATGCCCGAGCCGCCGGCATCACGGGTTCGCGCCTCCTAAGCGGCGGCAAGGATCTGTCGAAAGTGGTTTACAGCCTGGTGCTTTATGAACGCACGCCCTTCGGCAATTTGATGCGGGTTCAGACCGACAACTACGATCAACCTCTGGACATCAACGAAGGGATCCGGCTCGATCTCGGCTCCACGGCGAAACTTCGAACCACCGTGCATTACCTGCAACTGGTCGAGGAACTTTATCACCGCTATGCGGACATGCCTCGCGACACGTTGATTCAGATGCAATTCCATCCCCGCGACTATCTCTCACGGTGGGTCGTGGATCAGCGGATGCGAAATCCGGCGCCGACATTGGCCGAGATTCTCGATTCCGCCCTCGAACGCCGCTACTCGGCCAGTCCGGGTGAAAGCTTTTTCACCGGCGGCGGGCTGCATACCTTTTCCAACTTCAGCAGGTCGGACAGCGGCAGGCTTCTTTCGGTGAAAACGGCGCTGCGAGACTCGGTCAATCTGCCCTTCATACGGTTGATGCGGGAAATCGCGTACCATTACCTCTACCGTCCGGGAGGAGTCGCGCGGCGAATGGAAGAGGGAGATGAGGCATTGCGCATGCAGTATCTGGGGCATTTCGCCGATGAGGAGGGAAAAGTCTACCTGCGCCGATTCCATGCCAGATACCAGGATAAGAACACGAAACAACGCGAACGCTTGCTGATCCAGCGGGTGCATCCGATTCCCGCGCGGATGGCGACCCTTTATCGATCCTTGCATCCGGAACATGATCTAGCCAGATTCAGCCGTTTCATGAAGGCCCATGTCAAAACCAAAAGGCTCACCGGGAAGGAACTCGAAAGTCTCTATCACAAATATTCCATGGAATCGTTCAACCTTCAGGACCGGGGCTACATCGCGCGCATACATCCCCTGGAGCTATGGCTGGTCGGCGCGTTGCTTCACAACCCGGAAGCCTCGGAGCAGGAACTCATCGAAGCGAGCGCCGAGGAGCGCCAGCAAGTCTATCAATGGCTCTTCAAGACCCGGAGAAAACACCGGCAGGACAAGCGCATACGCACCCTGTTGGAAAAAGAAGCCTTCGAGCAGATCGGCGCCGCCTGGCGCAGCGTGGGCTACCCGTTCTCGCGTTTGACCCCCTCGTACGCAACCGCAATCGGCGCGTCAGCCGATCGGCCCGCGGCTCTTGCCGAACTCATGGGAATCCTGGTCAATGACGGGATTCGGTATCCACGCGTCCGTTTCGAATCGCTTCATTTCGCGGCCGATACCCCGTACGAAACCTTGCTGCAAATCAAACCGGAACAGGGTAAGCGGGTGTTGTCCTCGGAAGTGGCCGCAGCCGTGCGCAATGCCGTCATCGATGTCGTCGAGCAGGGCACGGCCATTCGACTGCGCGGGAAATACAGGGATCGGAGCGGAACCCCGATGCTGGTCGGCGGGAAGACCGGCACCGGCGATCACGTGCGGAAAATATTCGGGAACTCCGGCCGCATCATCGGTTCGAAGGTCATCAGCCGCACCGCCACGTTCGTGTTTTTCCTGGGAGACCGCTTCTTCGGCACCCTGACCGCCTATGTCACCGGGCCCGAAGCCGTGCGTTACCGCTTCACCAGCGCCCTGCCGGTACAAGTATTGAAATCCCTGAACCCCATAATCGAACCGTTGGTCAACAGGCCGGACAACGTGATCGAAACTCCCGAGGCGGAAGTCGTGGCCGCGAAACCGGTCGAGCCGGAACGGATGCCGTCGATGGGTCGAAATTTAATTCGTGTTTCGGGACACTGACAATACTTATTTGATGGCTGTGACGGATATTGCTGCGCTCAACCGAACCTTCGGGATTTCCGTTGAATGGTGCGCCGGCGGGTGCAATACACACCGAATCAATAATGAAAACATAGTTGAAGTGCGGCCAATCCGTCAAAAAGCGGTTGCCTGACACGGCCGGCCGGTGTATAAAAACCCGCCTGCCGGACCGCCTTGTCTCCCATCAACCCCCGGTCTGTTGTTTGTACCCTGGTGTGCGTGATGCGACTGGTGACTTTCGACCCCTTGCGCGCTCTCGATGTTCCCGGAGCGGTTTATATCAAACCCGCATGGATGTTCCATGAACGGGAACGGTTGCTCGATGCCGACTGGGTACTTTTCCCCGAAACCTGGCAGGTCAACGCACTCCATTATGGTTTCAAGGTACGGATGTTCCCGAGCGTCGCCGGCTATCACCTCGGATTCAACAAGATCGAAATGACCCGTGCCTTCTGGTCGGTTTGCCCGGCAAACGTGCCGCGTACACTGATTCTGCCCAATAATCCCAACGGCCGAGAACAGGTGCTCGACGAAATGAGTTTTCCCTTGGTCATCAAGGAACCCCGCAATTCCATGGGACGGGGTGTTTTTCTGGTCGAAAGCCTGTCTGAGTTCCGAAAAACAATCGCGACAATGGATATCCTCTACGTTCAGGAACACCTGCCGATCCAGGAAGACCTGCGTGTTGTTTACGTCGGCGAGAGGATTGCGGCCGCCTACTGGCGACGCGGCGGAGACGGGTTCCACCATAACATCGCAAAGGGAGCCCGGCCCGATTTCAAAGAGATTCCTGAATCCGCTCTTGGCCTCGTCGAGAAAGTCGCCTGCGAACTGGGGATCGATTATGCCGGCTTCGATGTGGCCATGGTCGATCATCATCCCTTCCTTCTTGAATTCAATCTTCTGTTCGGCAACGATGTACTGAATGCGCGAAGAATCCGTCTCGGGCCGAGCATTGTCGAATATCTGGGGAAACGCCTTCCGGCATAATCGCCGGGATCATTGTACGGAAAGGGTTGATGGCGGCTGTCGCCAGTCCGACCGTGCCCGGGCGCCCCGGACTTCACAACTATCGAACCTATTCCCGGTTTCACGTGATCATCGACTACGACAAGGTACAGACTAATGCCGATCTTCAATACGCTTAAACATTACCTGCCGACAGCGCTATGGAATCCCAAACGGAGGCTTCCGCGAAATTGTGAAAAATTCCTCGCCAATGCAATGCACGGTGGTTTGATCCTTATCCGCGAGGCGACTCAGGGTGATCTGAGATACTTAGCGATGGGCCTGGTCTATACCACTTTGCTTTCGCTGGCTCCAATACTCGCGGTAGGGTTTTCGGTTCTTAAGTCGTTCGGCGTGCATAATCAGATCAAACCCTTGTTGTTGAACGTTCTCGCGCCGCTCGGCGATCAAGGAACGGAGCTTGCCGATCTCATGATCAGCTATGTCGAAAATATTCAAATCGGCGTGTTAGGTGCGGCCGGAATGTTTTTTTTGCTTTATTCGGTGATCTCCTTGGTCAAGATCATTGAAGAATGCTTCAACCGAATCTGGCGGACTCATCAATCCAGGTCGTGGGTGCGGCGATTTAACGATTTTTTAAGTACCTTGCTGGTAGGGCCGGTATTGGTTTTCTCGGCGATCGGAGTAATGGCGTCGATGGCGAATACTCAACTCGCGCAATCCATCATCGCAATAGAGCCTTTTGGCAGCGTTTATTATCTCGCCGGCCGGATCGTACCTTATGTCCTGATTATCGCAGCATTCACATTCCTTTATCGCTTTATTCCGAATACCCGGGTCAATCTCGGTTCTGCATTAACCGGCGGCATATTCGGTGGGTTAGCGTGGAAAACCGTGGGCTGGATGTTCGGAATTTTCGTCGGGAAATCGGCGAGTTATAATGCGATCTACTCGAGCTTTGCGATCATCCTGCTGTCCATGATATGGCTTTATTTAAGCTGGCTGACCTTGCTCCTGGGCGGAATTATTTCGTTCTTGCACCAACACCCGTGTTACCTCCTCCACCAGAACCGGAATCCGGTTTTGTCCCATCGACAGCAGGAAATGCTCGGTTTTCTGATTATGTATCTAATCGGCAAAGCCCATTATGAAGGCAACGCGCCATGGACCCTGTTCGCCTTGGCGGACGCCGTAGATTTACCTTGGGAATCGGTCCGGCACTTGTTGCAGGTTTTGGAACAAGCGGGACTACTGGTTTCGATCCGTTCCGAGCCGGATGCATTTCTGCCCGCCAGAGCACTTGAAACCATCAGCCTGAAGGAAATATACATCACCATGCGTACATTCGACGAGCGTATGCGAACGGTAATCAAGGGTCCGCCGTTCTCCGACCGAGTGACGGATCTGGCCATGAAAGTCGAGAATTCATCCCTTGGCGTACTCGATGGACTCAGCTTGCTCGACTTGATCCGCGAAGAACATTTGGTTCCGGTCATCTAACGAAGTAGGATCGTTCGAAGCCACAATTCAAGTATCTCGGGGGCGCCCGTTAGCCAGCCGGTGTAAGATCAAACATCAACGTATACACCTGAATCAACCGGTTTCGTGCGTTTCCTCCGATGTATCCCGGTTCAGCCAGGCCATGAAAAGTTCATAACCGAGCGCCAGAACGACCGCTCCCACGAACAGTCCGAGAATTCCTGAAAGCAGCATTCCGCCGATCGCGCCGAGCAGAATGACCAGACTCGGGGTCCGCATACCGCGACCGAGCAGCAGGGGTTTCAGGAAGCCGTCGCTGATGCCGACAATCAGGCTCCAGATCGTGAAGACGATCGCCGGGGTCGTTTCGGACACCGAGAATACATAAGCGATGATCGGCGCCAGAACCAACAGCAGGGGCAACTGGGCCACCGCGAAAACCAGGATCAGTACCGTCCAGAGGCCCCAGCCCGGAATTTCGATCCAATAAAAACCGATCGCCATCAGAACTGATTGAATGATCGCAATCCCGAGTACGCCCTGGGCCACGCTGCGGATGGTTGACCGAGCCAGATTGGTAAACAGCAGCCCGTTGTTCTCCCCGCTGAGCCGTTGAAAAAATTTGAGCGTGAATCGGTAACACGCGTTCGATTTGGCAAGCAGAACGCCGGAAATGATGATCGCGATGATAAATTGCAGAATACCGCTGCCCGCTCCGGCCGCCGCGGAAAGCAAGGTTCCGCTGATCGGCCGGATGTGCGGCGCGTATTCCTTCAAAGTTCCTTTGAGGTTCACGGACGCCTGATTCCAAATGCCGTAAACCCGTTCTCCGACCAGCGGCCAATCCCTGACGTTGCTGTTCGGTGGCGGTACCGAAAGGGTGTTGTGCGCCAATCCATTGACAAGATGTTTCGAAGTTTCGATAAAGGATGCGGAAATCACGACAGTCGGGGCGATCAGGAGGGCCAACGCAAACACGGAATAGATCGTGGCACACAGCTTTTCGCATCCGCCGAGCCCTTTTTGAATCCGATCATACACGGGGTAAATCGCCACCGCGATAATGACTCCCCAGATCGTCGGCACAACAAAAGGCAGTACGATTTTGAAACACCAGACCAGAAGCAGCAGTATCAGACCGATACGAATAACCGCTTCGAGCGTTTTCGAAGTAAACTCTTTTTCACTGAAAAACTGGGAAGGCTTGGTCATGATTTTGATTGAAGGAATGTACTATTTTGATCCGGATCAAGATGGCCCTGACAGAAAGCCGATACTCTATTAACAATAAGTCGCTGTCTGCCTATTGCGCTGCACAAATCACCAATATACAATTGCGTTCCGGTCGGGTTCAATTGATCGGGAGAGACGCAGTCGATAACCGGCAAATCTTAGGAGAAATCATCATGCCCACCCTGCCTTTTCAGGATATCACGAATCGTTACACGGCGATTTCCGATCTGATCGGCGCTTCCGTTCAAACCTGGCAACAAACGGTTGAAACGAGCGAGCAGGCGTGGAAATTTTGGGATTTCATGCCGGCTGCGGAGAAGATCGGCGCTGACCAGCAAAAGCAGCCCGGTGCCGCCTCCATGTTCCCCGCCTGGGAGTACCTGATCGACGCGAGCCAGCGCACCTGTTTATTCCTGGACGTATTGCGCCAGCGCGGCAATCAGTATCTGGAACAGATTTCAAAGACCGCCCCGCACGTACTTGAATTCGACTTCGAGATCGTGATGGATGGACGAACGCTGGTGCGGCCGGTCAATTACGCCTTGGTGCGAATCAAAGCACCGGCGGGCAGACGCAGCGATCCCAAGAACCGTCCTTTCGTGATCGTCGATCCGCGTGCCGGCCACGGTCCCGGCATCGGCGGCTTCAAGGCGCAGAGCGAGATCGGCATGGCGCTTGAAGCCGGTCATCCGGCCTACTTCATCGGCTTCCTGCCGGAACCCGTCCCCGGCCAGACGATCGAAGACATCGCGGACGCGGAAGCAGTATTTTTGGAGAAGGTCATCGAGTTGCACCCCGAAGCCGACGGTAAGCCCTTCGTGATCGGCAACTGCCAGGCCGGCTGGGCCGTGATGCTGGTCGCCGCGCAACGTCCCGAACTCTTCGGACCGATTCTGCTTGCCGGGTCTCCGCTGTCCTATTGGGCCGGCGTGCACGGGAAGAATCCGATGCGCTATACGGGCGGGCTCCTGGGCGGGAGTTGGCTCACCGCGCTGGCCAGCGATCTCGGCAACGGGAAATTCGACGGTTCCTGGCTGGTCGCAAATTTCGAGAACCTCAATCCGGCCAATACGCTGTGGACCAAGCAGTACAACCTGTGGGCCAAAGTCGACACCGAGGGTCCGCGCTATCTGGGTTTCGAAAAGTGGTGGACGGTGCACCCGACGCTGAACGGCGAGGAAATGCAATACATCGTCGACCAGCTGTTTGTCGGAAACAAGCTGGCCACGGCCGAGATCGTCACTTCGAAGGGGGTCAGGATCGACCTGCGCAATATCCGGTCGCCGATCGTGTGTTTCTGCTCATGGGGTGACGATATCACCCCGCCGCCCCAAGCGCTCGGATGGATTCTCGATCTGTACAAGGATGTCGAAGACATTCGCGCGCACGGTCAGACCATCGTCTACTGCGTTCACGAATCGATCGGTCACCTCGGGATCTTCGTTTCGGGCAAGGTGGCGGTCAAGGAACACCAGGAGTTCGCCCACAATATCGATCTCGTCGACTGCCTGCCGCCCGGGCTGTATGAAGCCGTGATCCGGCCCAAATCCAAACAGGACGCGAATGTCGATCTCGCCACAGGCGACTTCATTGTGCGCTTCGAAATGCGCACCCTCGATCATGTCCGTGCGATCGTGTGCCCGGAACTCTCAGACGAGCGCAAGTTCGCAAGCGTGGCCAGGATCTCCGAGATCAACCTGGCACTTTACCGCACGCTTTTCCAACCCTGGATCCGGAACCTCGTGAACGAGCCGGTCGCCGCCTGGCTGCGCAATTTCCATCCGATGCGCCTGCAATACGAACTATTTTCCGACCGCAATCCCTTTATGCAGCCGGTGAAACAGTCGGCGGAACAGGCGCGCGAACAACGCCGCATGGTCATGCCGGACAACCCATTCCTGGCACTCCAGGAACAAAGCTCGCGCATGATCGTGAGTATGCTCGAAACCTGCGG
>JAKEEL010000244.1 GCA_022616595.1 Methylococcaceae bacterium | reverse complement strand
GATTTTGTCGGCGAAGTGTCGATTATCGATGGCCTGGCCCCGACGGCCTCGGTTACCGCCTCCGAAGATAGTCTCCTTTTGTGCATTCATGAAAGGCTGTTATGGTCGGATTTCCTTCAGATCCCGGGTACGGCGCGAAACCTGCTGCAACAGATTGCGGCACGAATGCGGGCTCGTAACGCGGCGTTTCAGGAATCCTTGGAACAAACTTTACGGCTCGAGCATTTGCAAAAAGAACTGTGCATCGCACGGGACTTGCAGGCCGGCATGCTGCCGCACCGGCCACTGTTTCCCAAGGATCCCCGAATCGAAGTCGATGCCTTGATCCATCCCGCGAAAGAAGTCGGTGGTGATTTATTCGATGCGTTTCCCCTGGATTCGGAGCGGATTTGCCTGGCCATCGGCGACGTCGCCGGAAAAGGTGTTCCCGCGGCTCTTTTCATGGTACGTTCGATCACCGTGCTGCGCACCGAGATGTTGAACTCAAAGGACTTGTTGCAAACCATCCGCGTTATGAACGAGACCTTGAGCGAAGACAATCCGATGTGTATGTTTGTGACATTGATGATCTGCGTGGTGGATTTAAGGAGCGGCCGGCTGCAATACGTCAACGGCGGGCACAACCGGCCACTGTTCGGCAATTTCAATGACGGCTTTCATTTTCTGGAACAACCGCGCGGCATCCTGGTAGGAATTCAACCCGACGCGGAATTTCAAATAGCGACGCGGGATTTAAAGCCCCGGGATCTGCTGATTTTGTATACCGATGGCGTTACTGAAGCCATGAACCCTGATGCAGAGGAATTCACAGAGTCCCGCTTATTGGATTTTATCAACCGCCAAAGTGAGCAATCAGCGAGTGAACTGATCGCGGGAATCCGGGATGCGGTGCAAGTCTTTACGTCGACCGCCGAACAATCGGACGATCTGACCTTGCTCGCGCTGCGCTACATGGCTGCTCCGTCCTGACGGACAAAGTTCAGCCGTCCAAGCGCTCAGCCTTTGCAAGACATAAGAGTTTCGGTTTGTTTCCAGATGACCCGGAACGAACGGCCTCGCAAACGCGACCCAGCACTGGCGATGCTCGGAACGGATTTTCCAGGGCACCGGTACGCGTCCGTTTGACAACGGCGGGCGATAGTCATTAGTATCATTTTTCAGTCTACGGTTCTTGAGATACGAACGCCCAGTGGAAATTACAACCCGTCACGTTTTTGAAATATTGGTGGTTGATATAGCAGGGCGACTGGACTCTCTCACTGTTGGATATGTCAATGATGAAATGGGACGGATTGTTCAGAGCGATCCTACGAAAATCCTAGTGAACCTGGAAAAGCTCGACTTTATCAGCAGTGCGGGGCTGCGAGTATTATTGGTGGCAGCCAAACTGCAACAATCGTACGGAGGGCAATTCAAGATTTGTAACGCCAATCCCTCGGTGAGGAGTGTGCTGGAAAGCAGTGGTTTTAACAGTCTAATTTCTCTTTACCCAAGCGAATCCGAGGCGATTGGGAGTTTTTGAGGGATTGTTTGCGAGCCGTTGACGCCAGCGCCGCGCAAACAACGCCAACACAATATCTTCGGGAGGTTATCCGCCAAAGTCAGGCTGTCCATCATTCGCCGCGCCGAGGATCACGGTGGTTGCCCAGGGGATGCGCAGGCTTTTACCGTTGCTCGGGCTCGGATGAGGATCAAAAATAGCGCGCGAGGAGGCCGTTTTGGTTCGAAACCGGCGGCAGATGGATTCTGACCTCGTAGCCGCCGCCCGGGGCTTCGGTCATGGCGTTTCCGTGCAGGTCTTCCATATGTTCGAGGGTGATGGTCCGATTGCCGCCCGGCAGGATCAATTCGAGCCGGTCGCCGACCTTGAATTTGTTCTTGACCAGAATTTCCGCGAGCCCGGTGCCTTGATCGTATTCGCGGATCTCTCCGACGAATTGCTGTCGGTGGCTCTCGGAGTGCGCGGCGAGATAATTCTGGGTTTCGTGGCTGTGGTGACGCTGGTAGAAACCATCGGTATAGCCGCGGTTCGCGAGGTTTTCCAGGACTCCGAGCAATTCGGGCCGGAACGCCCGGCCCGCTTCGGCGTCGTCGATCGCCTGGCGGTACGCTTGCGCGGTGCGCGCTACGTAATAATAGGATTTGGTCCGGCCTTCGATTTTAAGGCTGCTGACCCCGAGTTCGACCAGTCGCTTAACATGCTCGATCGCGCGCAGATCCTTGGAATTCATGATATAGGTGCCGTGTTCATCCTCCATGATTGGTAAAAGCTCACCGGGCCGCGTTTCTTCTTCGAGAAAATAGACACGGTCCGCCAGCGGATGCCGCTGGTCCGAATGGCACCCTCCATTGCTCAGGTCGGTCATTTTCAGACTCGCGGAACCCGTGGTTTGAAAGCCTTCGTACGTTTCTTCCCCGGGACTCAGCTCGTATTTCCAGCGGCAGGCATTGGTACAGGTGCCCTGGTTCGGATCGCGGTGGTTGAAATAGCCGGACAGCAGGCATCGACCGGAATACGCGATGCACAGAGCCCCGTGTACGAAGACTTCGAGTTCCATGTCCGGGCACTGGTCGCGGATTTCGGCGATTTCATCGAGCGACAGTTCTCGGGACAGAATGATCCGTTCGATCCCGAGCACTTGCCAGAAGCGCACCGCCGCGTAATTGACCGTGTTCGCCTGCACCGATAGATGGATCGGAACCTCCGGCCAGGTTTCGCGGACCATCATGATCAGACCCGGATCGGCCATGATCAACGCATCCGGCCGCATCGCGATGACCGGCGCCATGTCCCTGATGAAGGTTTTGATCTTCGAATTATGCGGTATCACATTGGTCGCGAGGTAGAATTTCTTGCCGAACCGATGGGCTTCCCGAATCCCGGTCGCCAAATTGGCTTCCAGAAAGTCATTGTTTCGGACCCGGAGGCTGTAGCGCGGCTGTCCCGCGTACACAGCATCCGCGCCGAAGGCGAAGGCATAGCGCATATTTTTCAGTGTCCCGGCCGGGGACAACAGTTCAACGGTCATGCTCTGTGAATTTCTGTGAGTGTCCGGAAAAAGAATATTGTACCGAACATTCAGTGCCGGAGCATGGGACGCGCTTCAGAATCGCAGGAAGTTCGACCCGCGGATTCGTTTCATCGATATTCGACGGGCGCCCTCCGGGGTGTTCCGGAACTTTCCAGATTCTCTCGCTAACCTTTGTCGTGCCCGCCCTTCCAGATGGAAACCATCAGCCACATGCCGCCTACACCGGCGCTCAGAAAACCTAACAGTCCGAACGCGGGTAATCCGAACAGAGTCGGTCCGCCGCTGACCGTCATGACGATCGACGAGCCGATGATCAGCGCGGAGGTGATCATCCCGACCGTCAAGCGGCTCGCCGCGCGATCCAGCTGCAGTCCGAAATGGTTGAGACGGGTCATGTCGACATTGATTTTGAGCGCGCCGCTTCGCAAGGCCCTGAGCAGTCTGCGCAGGTCCTGGGGAATCGCGGTCACGAGGTCCGACAAACCGATGACACTGCGCCAACTCCGCTTGGCGATTTCATCGGGCCGGTAGCGGGCGAGCATCGCTTTTTCCAGGAACGGCGCGGCCTGTCCGACCAGGTCGAAATCCGGATCGATCTGTCTGCCGGTACCGTCGAGCGTGATCAAAGCTTTAAACAGCATGGTCAGGTCCGGGGGCAGCGAGAGTTCATGGTTGCGGATCAGACTGGTCAAATCGCTCAGCATCGCCGCGACATCCAGTTGCTTGAGCGGCAGACTGTGATAGGTGTCGATGAACCGGTCGATTTCCGAGATCACGATCGCGGTTTCGATGTAAGTATCCCCGGCCCACTCCTGCAAAACGTCAACGACCCGCGTGGAATCCCGGTTCACGAGTGCATGCAGCACGCCGACGATTTGATCGCGCCGCGATTCCGACAACCACCCGGTCATCCCGAAATCGATGAAGGCGATGCGGTCGTCCTGCAAGAATATCAAATTCCCCGGATGCGGGTCGGCATGAAAAAAGCCGTCGATCAGAACCATCTTCAGAACCGCGTCGGCGCCCCGTTGTGCAAGACGCTTGCAATCGAGGCCGGCCGCTACGAGTGTGTCGTGATGGCGCGCGGGAATACCCTCGACATACTCCTGAACATTGATGCGTTCCCCGACCCATTCCCAGTACATTTTCGGGATCACGATCGAAGGATTGTCGGCGAAATTACGCGCCATGCGTTCGGCGTTCCTGGATTCGGTCGCAAAATCCAATTCCCGGTGCAACGAAAGCGTAAATTGCCGGATGACCTCCTGCGGGTGGTAGCGCTGCAATTCGGTCAGCTCGGATTCGGCGACTTTTGCCAGGCGTTCCATCAAGCGCAGATCCGCCTCGACCACTCTGCGAATATTCGGACGGCGGATCTTGACGATGACCGGATCGCCGTTGTCCAAGCGGGCGCGGTGAACCTGCGCGATGGAAGCGGCAGCCAGCGGTTCTTTCTCGAATGAGGGAAAGATCTCTTCTATCGGCGCACCGAGGTCTTCCTCGACCTGTTTCGCGAGATCTTCATAGGGCAGCGAAGGAACCTGATCCTGGAGTTTTTCAAATTCCCGGATCCATTCCGGAGGGAACAGGTCGACGCGGGTTGCGAGGACCTGTCCGAGTTTGATGAAGGTCGGGCCCATTTCTTCGAGAGCCCGGCGTACCCGCTGCGGGGGTTCGAAGAGGGTCAGGTCCTCGGCGTACTTCCAGTGCAAGGCCTTCCCGGTACGTTCCAGCACATGACCCATCCCGATCCGCCGAACGATATCGCCGAAGCCGTAGCGGATCAGGACCGAAGCCAGGTCATGCAGCCGGCCGATGTCGCGTACCGCGCTGAGCGCCTCCCAAAGCATGAATGCGCGGGCAGTCCCTTATTTCGGGTGGTCTTGCTTGCCCGGCTCGACTTTTTTCAGGCTGTCCGCCACTCCGCTCAAAAATCCGCTCGCGATCTGCAGGATACTGGTACCCGTGACCCGCGCAAATTCGCTGCTCGCGTCGAAACTCATTTTGCCGAACTTTTCAATGAAGCTTCCCAATTCGGTCAGTGCTTCCGCGGAGCGGCTCCCGACCGCGGTGCCGGACTGACGCGTGTGTTCGGCCAGGCGCGTGAAAATTTCACGCGAGCTTTCGGTTCCGGTGGTCGCAAGCGAGTGCAGGGTGTCCAGGAACTGACCCTCGAGGTTTTCCAGTTGATGCAGCGATTTCTTGATTTCCTGGTCGGTGAATTCTCCGACCCTGGAGCCCGCCTCCTGAATCGCGAGTTTGGTCGCAATGGCCGCCGAAGCCAGAGCTTCGTCCAGACCGTTTGCAGCTTTTCTGAAGGTTTCTTCGAGCTGCCCTCTGTTCTGAGAGACACCGGATTGAAATCCCTCGAGTACGGTTTTGATCACCTGTCTAATCCGATCCGACTCCAGCTTGCCCCGCGTCAGGGCTTCCACGGTAATCCGGTATACCTCTTGTTGAATATCCAGGTTACGCTTGGCGATGTTCCGCGCCGCATCGGAAAGTTCTTGATAATCGGATGAGTTGTGGATTTCGGTCATGGAATGTTCCTCGGGTTTGGGGATTGCCAAGCTCTACTATACGGACGGCGGAACGTTTAAGGAAGGCAAAAACGGATTAAATTTGATCTTGTGTTCATTCCGCGAAACCGATTATGCTGGCCGTCAAGATCCGATCGAATATCGGCGTTGATTGCTGGATTAAGCTGGAGCGGGGAAATGATTCCGGTCACTCATACGATCAAGTTTCTGGTAATCCTGGCGGCATTGAGCGTTACGCTGGCCGGCTGCTCGACCCCGAGACCCTTGATACGCTCCGATTTTGATCGCACGGTCGATTTCAAACGCTATCATTCCTTCGGCTTTTTCGAAAAGCTGGCTACCGACGATGAGCGGTATGAGTCATTGACCACCCGGTATTTGAAAGCTGCGGTTACCCGGGAGATGAGGAACCGCGGATATACTTTTATCGAGAAAGACCCGGATCTTCTTGTCAATTTCAATATCAAGCTCGAAGAGAAACAGGAAATTCAAACAACATCCTATCCGATCGGATACTACGGATATTACGGCTATCGGTGGGGTTATTACGGGGCGTGGGGAGGCTATAACTACAATACCTACGCTTACGAGTATAGCGAAGGGACCTTGAATATCGATCTGGTTGACCGGCTTCGCAAGCAAATGGTGTGGGAGGGTGTCGCGATCGGAAGGGTCCGGCAGAAGGATTTCGAGGATGTCGAGAAAGCTGTCGACAACGCGGTGAACCTGATATTCCAGAATTTTCCGTTCAAAGGAAGCCCGGAGCCAGCGAAACCGCATTGATCGTAT
>JAKEEL010000243.1 GCA_022616595.1 Methylococcaceae bacterium | reverse complement strand
TCGTACTGTCGGTCTGGAATCTGTTCAACTCCAATGTGAGAGAACCGAGTCCGCCATTCGCGAATCCGCAGTCCAGCCTCGTCCCGGGAGATTTCCCGACGATCGGA
Organism: Methylococcaceae bacterium; assembly: GCA_022616595.1. Lineage (GTDB taxonomy): Bacteria > Pseudomonadota > Gammaproteobacteria > Methylococcales > UBA1147 > UBA1147. The sequence goes on along the minus strand of JAKEEL010000243.1, from coordinate 8,534 downwards.
AGAAGTTACTATTTCGGGTTTACCTATAATTTACGGTAAAAATACTCGGAAATCGGGTTCTGGTTCGATCGGGATATCGAGTTGAATATAGTTCAGCGCTTGATGTTGCCTGCCTGCTTGATGGTTTCAAGTATTTGGGGGCATGCCGCCGGCGAGCCTCTCGGCGTTGTGTATCCGGAATCGGAATCGCGTGATCTTGAAAAGGTATTTGACACGATAATCGACGGCATCGAAGAGGAAACTAGATCCCGTATCGACAAGTATTCCCTGGAAGAATCCTTCGATCTTGCAAAGCTGAAATCTGATATTACAGGGAATGAGAACAGTATCATAATCGCATTGGGCCCGCGCAGCAGGGAAGCGATGCGCAAAATGGATTTGGATATACCGGTTGTTCTTGGCGAGATCTTTCACGCATCGATAGAACTCGATAAAAATGAGATAACCGGAATTTCACCCTTTCCCGATACGACAATACTGCTGAAAAAGCTGACTACATTCGCACCCTATGTTCGAAAGGTTTTAGTGGTTTATAACCCTGATAAACACCAGTCATTAATTAATGATGCCTTGGAGTCCGCGAAGCAAATCGGTCTGACAGTAGACGCACGGCCGGCCCGGGATATTCTATCGTCGGCTCCGATTTACCAAGAACTTGCGGATACAATGGATGCCAGCAATGCCATCTGGCTGCATTCGAATATCGAAGATTCTATTTTTGAGGACTTGCTGCGAAAAGCCTGGGATCGGCGTTTTATTGTTTTTTCGAATAATAATATGGGGTACGTTAAACGCGGCGCGTTGTTCTCAATGGTTCCGGATGACTTTCAAATGGGTCGGGAGTTGGGTAAACTGGCCGTGCAGGTCCAAGCCAATCCGGTACGGACGGGGGTAGCCAGGTTGAAATCATTGAATACTGCTGTCAACAAGAAAGCGGCAGACCATTTGGATATCGATTTGGACCGTGATTGGTACGATTGGCTTTTTTGATTCTGTGACGAATTCGGTTTGAGCATGGCCTCGCGATTTCACACCAATATAGGCTTTTATCGGCAGTTATCGACGACTTTTGTCTTCGGCATTCTGACTCTGTCGCTGGTTTCTTCGTCATTGATCTCGCTGGTCGTCAGTCAATCGGCTGAAGATCGATTCATCAGCCAGGGTATTCAGATGACCAACAGCTTTGCTTCCCAGAGCAGGCTGGCCCTTCTTTACGGCGCTGCGGAAAATGCCCGATTGCAAGCCGAAACTCTGCTGGGTTTTCCAGATGTCTCCGAGGCCTCCATTTTTCTTCCCGACCAGAAGCCGCTGTTGGTGAAAGGCGAAGTCGAAAAGGACATTCGATCGGATTGGACGGCGGGCTTGAGCAAGGAGGCGCGCCTGATCCACGAAACCAGCGATTCCTGGTTTTTTGCGGCCAGGGTGACTCCTTCCTTCGTAAACGACGGGATCGAATCGGAACTGGAAGACCTTCCGCCGGCGCTCGTCACCCTGGGCTATGTTCGAGTGGCCATGAGCAAAGACCGCCTGCATGTGATTACGCAAAGGATTTTATTTGTCAATATCCTGATCGCTATTTCACTGGCTTCGGTTCTGCTGGTGTTTCTGCGTTTTATCACCAAGAAGCTGACGACTCCTTTGGAAAACCTGTCCGGCATCATGAAACGGGCCGAGAACGGAGAAACCCAGATCCGCGCGGCACTGGAGGGACCGAAAGACATCGTGGATATGGAAAAGGCCTTTAATTCCATGATGTCGGTGCTCGAGCAACGCGAATCGGAACTCAAGGACGCCCGCGATGCAGCACTGAAAACCGCAAAGGCCAAAGCCGAATTTGCCGCGGTCGTGAGTCACGAGATCCGTACTCCTCTGAATGGCGTACTGGGAATGCTGAACCTGTTGAACGAGGGCGTGGACCCGGAGCGGCAGAAGGAGTACCTGAATGTCGCGATCAGCTCGGGCGACACCCTGATGGTGCTGATCAATGATATTCTCGATTTCAGCAAGATCGATGCGGGAAAACTCGAAATCGACGCGGTCGATTTCAACCTGCGCGACTCACTCGAGGATGTTGCGGCATTATTCGCCGAAAGAGCCCAGTCCAAAGACATCGAATTATCCCTTGACATCCCGCCCGATCTACCGCGGGTGGTCGCGGGTGACGTGACGCGCTTGCGTCAGATCCTGAACAATCTATTGAGTAATGCGATCAAATTCACCGATTATGGCGAGGTGATTCTTTCCGTATGCTTCCAGGAATTGGAAGGACATCGAGTCCTGACGGAATTTTCTGTTCGGGATACCGGCATCGGGATACCCGTTGAAGCCAGGGAGCGGATTTTCGAGGCGTTTCGACAGGCCAGCACGGGTACTACGCGCAATTTCGGCGGAACCGGCCTTGGCCTCACCATTTGCAAGCGATTGGTCGAGCTTCTGGGAGGCGAGTTGCGCGTCGAGAGCAGCCCCAATGGCAGCACCTTTGCTTTTTCAACCGAATTCAGCGTAAAAGAAGCGGCTGGATCAGATCCATGCTTGACGGGGCAACGGATGGTTGTCGCGGTTAAAAACCCGACGACCGCTTCCTATCTTAAAAGAACCCTTGAATCCTTCGGCTGCGAATGCCGTATCGGGCGCACCGAGCAGGAGGTCTTGTCCATTTTGTCCACAACCGCGGGAAATCATGGCTTGGTGTTCTGCCTGCTGGATCCTGGGTTGTGTGAATCGGATTTTTCCGGTTTCATACGCGAGCTTCGGCAAAGCGCCCAATCCACGCAGATGATTAAAATCATTATTTTGACCCGCCCTAATTTTTACGAGCGGGATGGCAAGTGCATCGACGCGACGCTCGACAAGCCGGTTCGGATGGCCGCCCTGAAAAGAGTGATCCGACAGATCATTGACGGCACTGGCATGAAACCCGTTACGGAACATCGCGATCCTAAAATTCATCCCATCAAGAAGGTCCGGCAGGTCCGTATCCTGATCGTGGACGATAATCGTTTCAATCAACAAGTCGCGAAGGCAATGGTGAATGAATCCGGCTACCAGGCCGATATCGCTGCCGATGGCCAGGAAGCGGTCAGACTGGTTGCGGACTATAACTATGACCTAATCCTGATGGATTGTAACATGCCGGTGATGGATGGATATGACGCGACGCTGAAAATCCGTTCCCTGCCCGGGGATCCTGCCCGGGTCCCGATATTCGCGATGACGGCGGTCGATAATCCGAGCGACATTCGCAGATGTCTGGATGTCGGCATGAACGACTTTCTGATCAAGCCGATCAATCTCCAAGCCTTACGCAAAAAGCTCGCCAAATTGTTCAATCCGGATCAGGATTCCGCGGAGAGTTCGGGACCGGCCAGAACCTCCAGTATTGATGACGAAAGTTTTGAAAATCTGGTTATAGCGATCGGTCACAAGGTCGGTGAAATCATCGATGTATTCTTCGGAGATACGCCCAATTATCTGGATCAAGTGGGTATTGCGCATCGAAATCAGGACTGGGTTCGACTGAAAAGCGTCACGCACAGTCTCAAAGGGAGCGCACACAACCTGGGCGCGAATATATTGGGATCGATTTGCAGGGAAATCGAAGAACTGGTCAATGAAAAAGAAGTTCCGGAGGCACGAATCGAGTCGCTGATCGGGGATTTACGGAGGGAGTATTCATCCGTCGAGAGAAATTTGCGGCACAAGCTGGAATCGCTGAGATTCACCAGGCGGGTGACGAACACCGGCGAGAATAAAATGGTGTTGGTGGTCGATGACGATCGCGGTACTCGATTGACCATCACCAACGCCCTGGAAAAAGACGGTCTGTTAATCGAGCAAGCGGGCAACGGCCAGCAGGCGATCGATAAATTCATTCAGTTCAATCCCGAATTGATTATCATGGACGCGATCATGCCGGTCATGGACGGTTTTGAAGCAAGCAAGAAAATCAAACAATTGCCGAACGGACGACAGACGGAGATTCTGATCGTTACGGGGCTCGAAAATGACGAATCGGTCGAGCTGGCCTTTGACTGCGGTGCGACCGATTTCATCCCCAAGCCGATTAATTACGCGGTGTTGCGGCAACGGGTCAAGCGGATACTCGATGCCCGCCAGTCTGCCGAAATAGTCCAAAAACTTGCATCGACCGACAGTCTGACGAAACTGCCGAACCGGGTAGCTTTTCAGGACCGGCTGCTTCAGGATATTGCCTATGCCCGCCGGAACGGCAACCAGTTGGCCGTGATGTTCATCGATATCGACCATTTCAAGGACGTGAACGATAATCTCGGCCATGCCGCAGGAGACGAACTGCTCAAGCTACTTGCCAAGCGGGTCGGACGGTGCGTGAGAACCGAGGATACTCTTGCACGGCTCGGCGGTGACGAATTCGTGGTGGTCCTGAGTTCGATCCGCGGGCCGGACGGCGCCGTTATCGTGGCCCAGCATATTCTGAAAGCCCTGTCCGCTGCTTTCTTCGTTGCCATGAAAGAAATTTATGTCAGCGCGAGTATCGGGATCTCGATTTTCCCGGACGACGGCAATGAATGGAAATCGTTGCTCAAGAATGCCGATACGGCCATGTATCGGGCCAAAGCCGTGGGCCGGAACAATTACCAATTCTATACCCGGGAAATGAGCGCCTTGATATCGGAAAGGGTTGAAATGGAATCCGATTTGCGCCGGGTCATCCACAATGACGAGTTGACCCTGTATTATCAACCCAAGGTCGATTTGCGAAACGCCCGGGTTGTCGGGGCCGAAGCCCTGGTCCGGTGGAAACATCCGCGTCGCGGATTCCTGCCGCCCAACAGCTTCATCCCGATCGCGGAAGAAACCGGTCTGATTAACGAAATTGGCGCATGGTGCATGGTTACGGCCTGCAAGCAGTTCAAAAGCTGGCAGGATGAAAAAGGATTCACCGGAAGAATCGCCGTCAACAGTTCCGTGCGCGAATTCATGTCGCCCTCGTTTGTTGAGAATGTGCGCGATTGTCTGCGGCGCAGCGGATTGAGCGGAGAATGTCTGGAAATTGAAATTACCGAGAGCGCGGTGCTTGAATGCGGCAACGACACAGTGGACAAACTGAATCAGTTAGCGAATATGGGGGTGACGATTGCGATCGACGATTTCGGAGTCGGTAATTCCGCATTCAGTTATTTGAAGCGCTTGAAGGTTCAGGTCCTGAAAATCGACCGGAGTTTCATACGCGACGTGCCGGAGGATCGATCCGGGGCCGCGGTCATCGATGGAATGATCCAGCTCGCGCACAAGTTGAACCTGCAGGTGGTTGCCGAAGGCGTCGAGTACCAGTCGCAATACGATTTCCTGAAGCAACATGACTGCGACCTGGTGCAAGGTTATCTGATCGGCAAGCCGATGCCCTCTTTGGAGTTTTATAATAGCTACGTGTTACACAATAATCTGAAGGTGGTGAAATGACATTGCCTACCATTGAAGCATTCGTGGGTAACACACCTTTGGTGAGGTTGCAAAGACTGGCCGGGAATCCCACGAATATTATGCTGGCCAAGCTCGAAGGGAACAATCCCGCGGGCTCGGTCAAAGACCGGCCGGCACTCAGCATGATCAAGCGCGCCGAGGAACGCGGCGAAATCAAATCCGGCGATTGTCTGATCGAGGCAACCAGCGGCAATACCGGAATCGCGCTTGCGATGGCCGCGGCGATCCGGGGTTATCGGATGATTTTGATCATGCCGGAAAGCATGAGCCTCGAACGCCGGGCGGTGATGAAAGCATTCGGAGCCGAAATCATATTGACGCCGGAGCAGGGAAGCATGGAAGCGGCGATCGACAAATCCAGGGAATTGGAAGCGCAAGGGATCGGCAAGATTCTAGATCAGTTCGCGAATCCCGACAACCCGAGGTCTCATTATGAGGGAACCGGGCCTGAAATCTGGCGGGATACCGAGGGGACGGTCACTCATTTCGTGAGTTCCATGGGCACCACCGGCACGATCATGGGAGCGTCCCGTTTCCTGAAGGAGAAAAATCCTAAAATCCAGATCGTCGGAGTGCAGCCGAGGGAAAATGCCAAAATCCCGGGCATCCGGCGCTGGCCCGAGGCTTATCTCCCCAAAATTTACGATCCGAAGCGCGTCGACCGGATTATCGATGTGAGCCAGGAAGAGGCCGAGGAGACCACTCGTCTGATGGCATCCAGTGAGGGTATTTTCGCGGGGATTTCATCGGGCGGGGCGGTTGCCGCGGCCTTGCGATTGTCCTGCGAACTCGAAAACGCGGTGATTGTGACGATCGTGTGCGACCGGGGCGACCGTTACCTTTCCACGTCGGTTTTTCCGGGCTGAAGACGCGGTTCAACCCCGTCTGCCGGCAAATCCAATGGCTCGTCGAAGGCCCGGAAAAATTCCCGAGCTTCCGGTGGACGCCGAAATCGAGGGATTCTGCCATGACGGCCGGGGCTTGGCGCATATCGACGGCCGGGTCACGTTTGTTGACGGCGCTTTACCCGGAGAGCGAGTCGAAGTGCTGTACACCGCATTGAAAAGGGATTTCGCGGAGGCGAACGTGGTCCGGGTCCTCGAGGCATCTGCGCTGCGCTGCGAACCCAAATGCGAGTATTTCGCCCGCTGCGGCGGCTGCAGTTTTCAACATGTCGATCCCAAGCGGCAGATCGAGGTCAAACAGGGCATTCTCGAACAGCAGTTGCGGCGCATCGGCCATCTTGAAAACATCTCTTTCTGGCCGCCGATCCGGGGTCCTGTTTGGGCTTATCGCCGCAAGGCGCGCTTGGGTGTCAAGTATGTCGCGAAGAAACAGCGGGTGTTGGTCGGCTTTCGTGAAAAGGCCGCTCGACTGATCGCCGACATCGAACACTGTGAAGTCCTGCATCCGCGCGTCGCAACCCGATTACCGGAAATCGCGGAACTGATCAACAGCCTGTCGATCCGGGATCGCATTCCGCAGATCGAGGTTGCCGTGGGTGACTGCGACTGTGTCCTGGTTTTTCGCAATCTTTCCGAGGCCAGCGCCGGCGACCGATTGCTCTTGAGGGACTTCGGACGTTCCCATGATTTTTCAGTCTTTCTGCAGCCGAATGGCCCCGATTCGCTGGTTGCCGTGGATGAATGCGCGACCCGGACCCTGAGCTATGCCCTGCCCGGCCATGATCTGCAATTCCAGTTCGAGCCCCTCCACTTCACCCAGGTCAATATCGAGATCAACCGCCGCATGGTGGATCGGGTAATTCAGTTGCTCGAACCGGGGCCTTGCGACCGGGTGATCGATCTATTCTGCGGAATCGGAAACTTTACGCTGCCGATTTCCCGCCATGCGCAGCGGGTCGTCGGGATCGAGGGAAGCAGGGAGTTGATCGCGCAGGCCAGAAAGAATGCCGGGATCAATCGGATCGACAATGTCCGATTCTGGCGCGCGGATCTCACCGCGGACATCGCGTCCGAAGCATGGTGTAAAGACTCCTATAGATTGGCCTTGCTCGATCCTTCGCGGGCCGGAGCCCAGGAGATCTTGCAATATTTGCCGCGCTGGGGAGTCCGGCGCCTCGTGTACATCTCCTGCAATCCATCCACGCTGGCGCGCGATGCGGCGCTTCTGACCGGGACATTCGGCTACCGGATCCAAGGCGCCGGGGTCATGGACATGTTTCCGCAGACCTCGCACGTGGAATCGATCGCGCTGTTCGAAAAGGATTGAGGTTCGAGCGATCATGAGTTTCAGGATGCAAAACGCGCGGCTTGCAACGCAACCGGCCTTCGATCCCGGACTCCGGGGAGATTCGCAACGGAAACGGGCGTGGCGACTCATTTGAAAGTTTCGCTTGCGCAGCAGAGGCTCGACATCCTCGAAAATGACCGCGTGGTGCGGAGTTACATCGTTTCCACCGCCCGCAACGGCCCCGGCGAAAAAAAAGGCAGTGAATGTACCCCGAGGGGGCTGCACCGGATCCGCGCGCGGATCGGCGCCGGGGCTCCGATTTATTCGGTTTTCGTCGGACGCAGGCAGACCGGCGAAATTTATTGCGCGGAACTCGCCCGAAAATATCCGGATCGCGATTGGATTTTGTCGAGAATACTCTGGCTCAGCGGCTTGGAGCCGGGCCGAAACCGTTTCGACGAAGTCGATACGGCCTGGCGTTATATCTACATCCACGGGAGCCCGGATCATCTGGTCCGGGGCTTTCCGGATTCCCACGGATGCATTCGCATGAAAAACGCCGATGTCATCGAGCTTTTCGATCGGGTCCCGTCCGGTACGCGGGTGTGGATCGAATGAACCGGATTATCCCGGGGAACGCCTGAACAACGCCGAGATTTGTGGGGAGATTTCGTTCCTCTAAAAGTTCGATGCCGGGACTTAATAAGTTATAGTCGCCATCTGTAGTAGCAAAGCATTGGCTACGACAGTAAAGCTTGAGGAACTGTGCTAAGGGAGTAGGTAATTACTAATATACCATTTATAATGTTTTCATACTGCACAATCTGGGGTGCTGCATATGAAGACAACGACCTTGGCACGAAATGGAGTGTCCATGG
>JAKEEL010000242.1 GCA_022616595.1 Methylococcaceae bacterium | reverse complement strand
GACCCCCAAACACCGGACGCTGGAAATGTTCGGCGTGAAGCGGGCCGACGGCAAACCTCATCCATTCCACCTGTATTCCATGCGGCAGGCCATCGAGGAAGCCTTTATTCTGGATGTGCTGAAGTTCTATACCACCTATCAAACCTATTACGAACTTTCAAAACGCATCGAAGACGATCCGAATGTCGATGAAAAGAAGGCCAAGCGGGCCATCGCCCGGTTTGTGAGCCTGCATCCGCACAATCTGGCGCAGAAGACCGAAGTCATGGTCGAACATTTCCGGCACTTTACCGCCAAGAAAATCGGCGGCCGGGCCAAGGCGATGGTGGTGACCCGTTCCCGGCTTCATGCAGTCCGCTACAAGCAGGCGTTTGACCGATACATCCAAGCCAAAGCCAATACCATTGATCAATTCAAACTGGCGTTTGAACCGAAGTTGCTGGAAGCGTTCATCAACCGCAGCGGCCGCAATAGCGAAATCGTATCGGAGTTCCTGTCCAACGCCGAACTTCGGGAACTGGTTGTGGCGGCGATGTTGAGGGATTTTCACCAGAACTCAAATAGGGCGGGCGACGCTCGATGATGCATCCAAGCCCTTTGTTTTCGGAATCGCGCAGGTTTCTATCCGGCTTGATTGTTATTTCGCCGGCCTCCAAGCCGATTGATGATATTTGATGATTTGGTCGGGGTGAGAGGATTTGAACCTCCGGCCCCTGCCTCCCGAAGACAGTGCTCTACCAAGCTGAGCTACACCCCGAATCAGTAGTTTCTTTGGACTGAAAAATCTGCAAGGCCGATCAGGGCATCTTTGTATTGCGATGCGGGAACCGCTGTCAATGCGTCGATTGCGTGCTGTGCTTCTTCTTCAGCGCGGCGCTCAGTGTAAGCGATGGCGTCGCAGGATTCAATAATGTTGTAGATAGTGGCAAAGGATTCGCGGTTTCCCTCCTGGATCGCGGTCCGGATAACTTCCGCTTGCGTCTCGTCGCTGTGCTGAATTGCGTGAATCAACGGCAGGGTCGGTTTTCCTTCGGCCAGGTCATCGCCGAGATTCTTACCGGTCTGTTCGGGATCGGCCCGATAATCCAGCACATCGTCGATCAACTGGAATGCGATGCCGAGGTGAAGACCGTAGTTTCGAAGCGCGCCTTCAATTTCCTGCGGACTTTCGGAAAGAACCGCGCCCAACTGCGTCGCCGCACTGAAAAGAATCGCGGTTTTTCGCGAGATCACCTCGAGGTAGCGTGCTTCAGTAGTCGCGGGATTATGCACATTCAAGAGTTGCAGGACTTCGCCTTCGGCGATTGCGGTCGTGGTGTGTGAAACCAGATCCATGACGCGCATATTTCCGGTTCGAACCATCATTTCAAAGGTTCTCGAAAGAAGGTAATCGCCGACCAGGACACTCGCGGCATTTCCCCAGACCGCATTGACCGTATTGCGCCCGCGCCGTAAATCCGATTCATCGACGACATCGTCATGCAGCAGAGTGGCGGTATGGATGAATTCGATTACCGCCGCAAGGATCAAATGATGATCTCCCCGGTACTGCAGCGCTTTGGCCGCAAGCAGCAAAAGAACCGGGCGCAATCTCTTGCCTCCGCTGTTTACAATGTACTTTCCGATCTGATTGATGAGGACGACATCCGATGTCAATTCTTCCAGGATCAACCGGTCCACCGCCGCGATCTCGTTCCGGGTGAGCGCCCGTATTGCTTCGAAATCGGCTTGGCTAGCATTGCTGTTGCCCGCATTCCTGCTTTGCGGGCGGGTGATTGTCGATGTCATTTAATTCACGGGTGAACGATTCGGCCAGCGCCCCGATTCTCCGAAGCCGCGTGCATCGTAGGGGCACTCTTTATCTGTGTCAAGCAATACCGGCAATTCGAAAAAACTAAATTATAACATAGCGGTCTGCAAGCAGGCATTTGACCCGCTTCAATTTGATCTATATAATTTCACGGTTATCAGATTTGGGCGGATTTCGACAGGATTGGCAGATGTACGCGGTTATTCAAACAGGTGGAAAACAATATCGGGTCGAAGAGGGTCAAACCCTGAAGTTCGAGAAACTCGCGGTGGATGAAGGAGCCGAAGTCGAATTCGACCGGGTGCTGCTGGTCCAGTCCGGCGATGCCGTCACGGTCGGAAAGCCTTTTGTTGAGGGCGGCCGGGTGAGAGGCACGGTCCGGTCTCAGGGGCGGCACAAGAAGGTTCATATCATCAAATTCAGACGGCGCAAACACTATATGAAACATAGGGGACATCGCCAGAATTATACAGAAGTGCAGATTACCGGCATTTCTGCCGGAGAAAGGTTGGAGTAATTCGATGGCTCACAAAAAAGCAGGCGGGAGTTCCCGCAACGGACGGGATTCGCAGTCCAAGCGGCTCGGTGTCAAACGCTACGGCGGCGAGATGGTTTCAGCCGGCAGCATCATCGTCCGGCAGCGCGGTACGCGCTTCCATCCCGGAGATAACGTGGGTTGCGGTAAGGACCACACATTGTTCGCCAAGATTGACGGTCGGGTGGTCTTCAAGACGAAAGGGCCTCTCAACCGAAAGTATGTGAATATAGTCGAGGCCTGAGAAAGGTGACCGGCCGAGCCCGCGCCGGTGATCACTCGGTTCTAGCAGAAGCCCTGTTCTTGCAGGGCTTTTTCGTATGGAGCTATTATTTCCACGACCCCGGGGTATCGGGTTTAAAGAACGCGAAGTGTTTGGGCGGCCGGTATGAAATTCGTGGATGAAGTTGAAATCACCGTCGAAGGCGGGGATGGCGGCAACGGGTGTGTCGGTTTCCGGCGTGAGAAATACATTCCTCTGGGCGGCCCGGACGGCGGGGATGGCGGGGATGGCGGCAGCGTCTATCTGATGGCGGCCGAAAATATGAATACTCTGGTCGATTTTCGCTTTCATGCTATTCACCGTGCCGGGCGCGGCCAGAACGGAACGGGCGGCAACTGCACCGGGAAGAGCGGCGAGGATTTGCTTGTGCGGGTTCCGGGAGGCACACGGGTTTCAGATCTCGATACCGGCGAACAATTGGGCGATCTGCTGGTTGAAGGCGATCGGCTGTTGGTTGCGAGGGGCGGATTTCACGGCCTCGGCAATACCCGCTTCAAAAGCAGTACCAACCGGGCGCCGCGCCAGGCTACCAAGGGAAAACCGGGTGAAAAGAGACGCCTGGGCCTGGAGCTGAAACTCATCGCGGATGTAGGTTTGTTGGGGATGCCGAACGCCGGCAAGTCCAGCCTGATTCGCCAGGTGTCCGCGGCCAGACCCAAGGTCGCGAACTATCCTTTTACGACCGTGCATCCGAATCTCGGCGTGGTGCGGGTCGATGACCTGCGCAGTTTCGTGATGGCGGACATCCCCGGTGTGATCGAAGGAGCCTCCCGCGGATTGGGGCTGGGGCTCAAGTTCCTGCGGCATCTGTCGCGCACGCGCCTGTTGTTGCACTTGATCGACGTCTTGCCGGCCGACGAGTCCCTGGAGCCCGTGAATGCGGTTCGAATGATCATTGCCGAACTGGAGACCTGGAATCCGGAACTCGCGAACAAGCCCAGATGGCTGGTGTTGAACAAGGTCGATCTTGTGAGCGGGGATGAGCTGCAACGGGTCGAGCACTCGCTGACCGAGGAGTTCGGGTGGGAGTGGCCTGTTTTCAGGATTTCGGCGCTGCGCGGGGATGGCCTGAGAGACTTGGTATTTGCGATCATGGAGTATTTGGAGCCGCAAAAGGTGATATGAAATCCAGAACAGATTTTCAGAAATCAAAGCGGGTCGTGGTCAAGATCGGCAGTTCGCTTCTGACGAATTCCGGGCGTGGTCTCAACTATCCCGCGATCGCTTCCTGGGTAGGGCAGATCGCGGGTCTCAGGAAGCAGGGCATCGGGGTTCTGCTGGTATCCTCGGGTTCGGTTGCCGAAGGCATGTGCCGCCTGGGATGGAACGTGCGCCCGAGGGCTTTGCACGAATTGCAGGCCGCCGCGTCGGTCGGGCAAATGGGCCTGGTACAGGCTTACGAATCCCATTTTCAGGGTCATGGCCTGCATACCGCTCAGGTATTGCTGACCCACGAAGATCTGTCCGACCGGAAACGTTACCTGAATGCCCGCAGCACTTTGCTAACCTTATTGGAGTATCGCGTCGTTCCGGTGATCAACGAGAACGACACCGTTGCGACCGAAGAAATCCAGTTCGGGGATAACGATACCCTGGCGGCGCTGGTGTCGAACCTGGTCGAAGCCGATTTGATGATCATCCTCACGGATCAGGCCGGCCTGTTCGATCAAGACCCCGGCGTAAATCCCGATGCGCGGCTCATCGATCAGTTGGAGATCACGGACCCCAGACTGGCGGGAATGGCGGGCCGGAGCCGCAGCGGTCTCGGTCGCGGCGGGATGGTCACCAAGGTGCGTGCCGCGGCGGCCGCCGCGCGATCCGGAGCGGCGACACTGATCGCATCCGGGATGGATCAGGATGTTCTGCCGCGCGTACTGTCAGGAGACCGGGTCGGGACATTTCTGATTCCGGATTCCGAGCCGCTGGATGCCAGAAAACGCTGGCTGGCCGGGCAGTTGCAGGTAAAAGGTCAGTTGGTGATCGATACCGGCGCTGTGAATGTTTTACGGTCTTCCGGCAAGAGTCTCTTGCCGGTCGGTGTTGTCGCTGTAAGGGGAAAGTTTTCTCGCGGGGACCTCGTGGCCTGTTTTAACGAATCGGGAGTCGAGGTCGCGAGGGGCCTGGTCAATTATGGAATGGACGAGGCGGACAAGATTAAAGGGCAGCCGAGTGCCCGCATTGAACAAGTGCTGGGCTATGTCGGTGAAGCCGAACTGGTTCATCGGAATAATTTGGTACTGGTCTAGCCGGTTCCGGCAAAACCAGCGAGCCGTTCCTATTTTCAGGAATAGAGCTGCGTGCCGCCCCGGCGATACGCCCGCAGATTCCCTGACGCCCGGGTTCGGCCCGAATGAACGGCAGTCCCGGGTCTCAGGCTTGGAGCGCGCGAAGACGTTTATTCAAGCGGCTTTTACTGCGAGCGGCTTTGTTTCTATGGATCAATCCTTTATTGACCGCGGAATCGATCACCGGCTCCGCGTTTCGATAGGCGGTCCGAGCCGCTTCCGGATCGCCCTTTGCCGCCGCCGCGATCACTTTTTTAATCGAGGTCCGAAGATTGCTGCGCTGCCCGGCATTGCGGACCCTTCTTTTTTCGGCTTGACGGGCTCTCTTGAGTGCGGATTGTGAATTTGCCATGTCGGATTCAGTAAATGACTTGAACGAGCCGCACATTATCGATTTCAAAGAGCCTCCTGTCAATCGAAATCCCGTGCGTTCAGGTCGCGATGCCCCGTGTTTGAATGGTGGCAAGCCATTTGGAATTTCGGCGGCTTTGCCGGCGTCGGCGGTACCCGCTTCCCTGACTGCGGATCGGGAGCGATGTCAGTGAGCCGGTTTTTAATCCGGTCAACCGCGATCGTGAGCGGCATGACCCTCGTTTCCCGCATCCTCGGTTTTGTCCGGGATATGATTTTCGCGCGTGTTTTCGGCGCGGATTCCGGTACCGACGCGTTTTTTGTCGCGTTCAAAATTCCGAATTTCCTGCGCCGGTTATTCGCCGAAGGGGCTTTTTCCCAGGCCTTTGTCCCCGTGCTGTCGGATTACAGGGAAAAAGGGACCCGAGAGGCCTTGAAGGACTTCATCGATCGAACCGCGGGCAGCCTGGCGCTGATCCTGATCGCCGTAACGGCTGTCGGAGTCATCGCGGCCCCGCTGCTGATCTGGCTATTCGCTCCGGGCTTTGCGTGGAACGGAACGCGTTACGAGCTGTCCGTCGAAATGCTGCGCATTACTTTTCCATATCTTTTTTTTATCTCTTCCACGGCCTTTGCCGGATCTGTGCTGAACGTTTTCGGCAGATTCGCGCTTCCCGCCGTGACACCCGTGTTATTGAATATCTCTTTGATCGTCGCGGCGAGTTGGCTCGCTCCCCGGATGGATGAGCCGGTGCTCGCGCTCGCCTGGGGAGTTTTTGTGGCCGGAGCCCTGCAACTCGCGATCCAATTTCCGGCTTTGCAGCGTCTGGGTTTGCTGCCGCGACTCAAAACGGGTTTCCACGATCCCGGGGTCCGCCGCATCGTCGGATTGATGGTTCCCGGAATTTTCGGGGTATCGGTGACCCAGATCAATCTGTTATTCAACACATTGATCGCCTCGTTCCTGGTTTCCGGGAGCATATCCTGGCTGTATTACTCGGATCGCCTGGTCGAGTTTCCGCTCGGGTTGTTCGCGATCGCGCTGGCGACCGTGATCCTGCCGGCTTTATCCAAGAATCATGTGCAGAATGATCGAGGCTCCTTCTCAGAATCCCTGGATTGGGGTCTCCGGTGGGTCGTGCTGATCGGGCTCCCGGCAACGCTCGGCCTGTTTATTTTGGCCGAACCGGTTCTGGCTGCCTTGTTCCAAAATGACGAGTTTTCGCGAACCGATGTGGTGATGGCCGGGAAAAGCCTCAAGGCCTATAGCATCGGGTTATTGGCTTTCATGCTGGTCAAGGTGCTGGTGCCGGGATTCAGTTCCAGGCAGGACATGAAGACCCCGGTCCGGTACGGAGTTTATTCGGTCCTGGCGAACCTGGCTTTGAGCGTCGGACTGGTGTTTTGGTGGGCCCATGCGGGCCTCGCTTTGGCGACCTCGCTCGCGGCTTTTTTGAACGCCTTCCTGTTATTGCGGAAACTGCTCCAGGATCGAGCGTTCGTGCCAATGGCCGGATGGTGTTCATTCGCGGGCCGGGTTTTCATTGCGAATATTGCGCTGGGCGCGGTCCTGTGTTCATCACTTCATTTTACGGACTGGTCCGCCCGGAACGCGATCGGGCGGCTCGCGGATCTCGGTTTATGGATGGCCGCCGGGGGAGGAGTCTATGTGGCCGCGCTGTTGCTTTCGGGCCTCCGAACGTCGCACCTTGCGCTCGGGAAGACAATTCACTGAAGAGGGTGATCGGGCTCAAGGGTACACGAATACAGAAATATGGCGACCGGAGGCTTCATGCATTGGAATTCAGGTCTCGTCGATCAAGGTGCTGACTCGGGCGGGTTCGATGTCGTTCATGCAGCGAAAATGGCCGAGCGGGCACTCCCGCCTAAAGCAGGG
>JAKEEL010000241.1 GCA_022616595.1 Methylococcaceae bacterium | reverse complement strand
GCCAGATCGAGCCACTTCAATTTTCGTCTCGGCAGAATGGAAAGGCTCGATCGAGCGTCGAAGCAGATTTTTCTCGCACCGACATTGAACGACGCGGGAGAGGAACTGATCGCCGGGCGCTCCTTCACTTATGATACGCTCGTGATCGCGGTCGGCAGTGTCAGTAACTCTTTCGGGATTCCAGGTGTTGAAAGCCATTGTCTATTCCTGGATAACGCCGGCCAGGCCTTCCGGTTTCAGAAGCAACTGGTCGAAACATTCATGCGGATCTACACCAGCGACCCTTCCGAAAATGCAGGACTGGCGATCGCGATCATCGGCGCCGGCGCGACCGGCGTGGAACTCGCGGCGGAATTGCATAACGTGACCCGGCAACTCGCGATGTATGGTCTGGATGACCGCGAAACCAGACGCGCCGTCGAAATCACCATCATCGAAGCGGCGCAGCGTTTGTTACCGGCCTTACCCGACCGGCTCGCGGACACGACCGCCAGACAATTGGCCGGGCTGGACATTCGTTTGCTGCTCGGACGGCGCGTGGTCGAAGTCACCAAGACCGGCGTAATCCTCGAAGGCGGCGAGGAGATCGCTGCGGACATCAAAGTCTGGGCCGCCGGGATCAAGGGCCCGGACTGGCTTGCCGATCTCGATGGACTGGAAACGAACGCGTTGCATCAATTGGTTGTCGAGCCGAGCCTGCAAACCACGCGTGACCAGAATATCTTCGCGATCGGCGACTGTGCCGCCTGTCCCTGGCCCGGCCATCAGACCATGGTCCCGCCACGCGCTCAGGCCGCCCATCAACAGGCCTCGTTGCTGTGCAACTCGATATTGCACAGGATCCAAGGCAAGGCCTTGGCAGCCTATCGCTACCGCGACTACGGTTCCTTGGTGTCGCTCGGCCGTTACACCACGGTCGGAAACTTGATGGGAAATCTATTGGGCTCGGTGAGTATCGGCGGGTTCATTGCCCGGGTGTTCTATCTGTCTTTGTACAAAATGCATCAGGTGAGCGTGCACGGTTATCTGAAGACCGCGATGCTGACGGTCGCCTCACGACTTCGAAAGACGGCGATGAC
Organism: Methylococcaceae bacterium; assembly: GCA_022616595.1. Taxonomy (GTDB): domain Bacteria; phylum Pseudomonadota; class Gammaproteobacteria; order Methylococcales; family UBA1147; genus UBA1147. The sequence goes on along the minus strand of JAKEEL010000241.1, from coordinate 19,188 downwards.
CCATATCAAACTGCACTGAGTTCAGAGTCTCACAGCGCATCGATCCATCGGATTTTTTGAATGTTCCGGAGCCATGGTGCGCACGGCATTCGACTCACGCGTATACTATGCGGTTTTTCGGATCCACTTGAAATAATAATAAAGGAACGGCCATGGTTGAAATTCAATACAAATTGCAGGAGCGTGATCTGATCGCGTTCAGTGAACACGAGGTCAAGCCGGATAGCCCTCTGTATAAGCAGGTCAGACGGAACTCCACGACGATTCCCGGGATCCTGTGTGCGGTCGCGCTGTTTTATTGGTTTTATTATGAATCTGTGCTGACTGCGTTCTATGTCGGGGTTGTGGGGGTTGTCTGGGGTCTTCTGGCCCCGCTCTATTTCAAGAAGGATTTTCGCCGCAAAGTCAGGCGGCAATTTTCCGATGAAGATCTCGAGCGGATCCTCGGTGATTATAAGCTCAAGATTGAAAAAAAAGCGCTGGTCGAGATCAGTCCGCAAGGCGAAACGCGGATTCTTTGGAAAGATGTGCTGCGCCTCGAGGTAACCAAAAAATACGCGTTCATCTACCTGGATGCGCACGAAGCACTGATCGTTCCGCTGGAAAACCTCAAGCACGATGAGATCGTCGAGTTTACCGAATTGGTGGATCAACGCATCGAAGAATCGATGTAGGGTAACCTCGCCGGGGGCACCCAACGACCCTTTCCTGCATCAAGCATTCAGATCCGGTATCAGAAGGCTCTTCAAGCGTTCGATGCGATCTTTGAGCAACAGCTTGCGCTTTTTCAGGCGACGGATTTGAAATTGGTTTACATAGCTTTCACCGGAAAGTTTGATGATGATATCGTCCAAATCCCTGTGTTCAGTCTCCAGTTCATGAAGCTGTATGCGGATTTGTTCTTGATCAGGAGAATCACTCATTCTGTTCCAGAGTTGCGCTCGTTTTGGATTGAAGATGTCGTCGGCAAGTATTGACGCAATCGGTTTTGTCGGGTGCGCAGCGCCGATTACGCAATAGACTAACGCCATCCGCTTCGACCGTCCAGAGCCAAATTCGCCACGCAAGGATCTCTGCGTAGAATTGTTGATTGCGAATGTGTTTTCGGCCTTTGCGAAGTTCGCTCGAAACGTGCGAATTCAATCTGAAGAAGCCGCAGAAAAGACTTCACGAAATCGAAGGCGCACTTTACGGCACGGAACTCTCTACGGCGGACCGAAAAGACAAACTGAAGGCATCACTTCGCGAGAACAGCGATCTCGATCGCAAGATCGTGGAATCCGAGGAAATCTGGACGCGGTACTGCTGGAATTGCAAGAGGCCGAAAACAGCCCCGGCCGATTCGGTCACCCGAAGCGGCGTTCGAAGCGATGCCGACCGGAGCCGCAATCCAGCAGGCCGTTGGATAGAGCGAATATTTCGCCGATAATATATTTTTTGTACTTCGAATTTCGGCACAGGCACATACAGAAGCCGAAAGTCGATGTGCGATTGAGTAAATCCGCCCGATTCCGCCGACCTTTTGGGACGTTCCGTGTTACACATTGTGAAAGTATTTCTGGATATCTGCATGTTCAAACGCGGGCCGCAGGACATGCCGGCCTCCGCCTTTTTTCTCGGCATCGTGCTGCTCGCGAATGCCGCAGTGGGCTTGATCATCCTTTCGATGGAGGCGTCTTTCCTGGCCGCCGTACCGCAATTTCTGGTCAGCGTCATTCTGTTGGCCGGGTTCAGCTGGGCTGTGCTCAGGTTAAGTGGAAAAGCGGTCCGTTTCCGGCAGACCCTGATCGCCCTGCTCGGCGCGGATACCCTGATCAGCTTGACAGCCTTACCTTTTCTGATTTGGATCAGTATGAATGAGGGTTTTGGATTGGCTTACTACATCCTGCTCGGCTCGATGTTGTGGAGTGTCGCGGTGGTCGGTCATATCATCCGGCACGCCTTATCGAGTTCGTATGTTTATGGCCTCGGTCTATCGATCCTGTATTTTCTGGGGTCCTTTCAAGCCATGGCCTATTTGTTTCCGATTGCGGGATGATGGAAAATGCGAGTGACGAATTGTTCGAGCCGGCGCTGTCTAAGGTCTTAGTCAACAACCAGCCATCCGGAGCGGCGCTCCACTCGTGTAATGTCGGCTCCCCGGATCGCTAGTCCGTCCCATTGAGCGAGGTGCCTATGGAAGCCTATCAACATATTTTACTGGCCGCCGATTTTACGGCGCATTGTGATCGGGTAGCGCGGCGGGCCGCCGATCTTGCGGGCATATACCAGTCCAAATTAAGTGTTTGTCATGCGGTGGACAGCTTGCCGATCGCGGAATCTGTTTACGGTCCGATCATCCCGTTCGACGGGGATCTGACCGCCGAACTGGTTGCCGCCGCGGAAAAGCAACTTGCAATTCTGGGAGCAACCTACGGGATACCCGAGGACCGTCAATGGGTCGTGATCGGAAGTCCGAAAACAGAAATATTGTTGCTCGCCGAGGAACACAAGACCGATCTCATCGTCGTCGGCTCGCATGGCAGGCACGGTCTTGGATTGCTGTTAGGTTCCACGGCAAGCAGTATCCTGCATCATGCGAAATGCGATGTCATGGCGGTCCGTCTGACCGATGCGGGAAAATGACTCCCGGAGAGCGCTCGTCACCCTTTGCCGCGGGTTCGGGTCTTGCCTTCTTTCCCGTTGCGCTCGATGAATTTAATAATCATTCCTGCGATGTCCTTGCCCGAGGCTTCTTCGATGCCCTTGAGCCCCGGCGAAGAATTCACCTCCATCACCACCGGCCCGTGATTGGAACGCAGGATATCGACGCCGCACATATTCAGGCCCATCGTCCGGGCCGCGCGCACCGCGGTTTCCCGTTCAACCGGCGTGATTTTAATCAGTTTCGCCGATCCGCCGCGGTGGAGATTGGAGCGGAATTCGCCTTCCTTGGCCTGGCGCATCATGGCCGCCACGACTTTCTCGCCGATCACGAAACAACGGATATCCGATCCGCGCGCCTCCTGAATAAATTCCTGTACCAGCACACTGGCCTTAAGACCCAGGAATGATTCGATCACGCTTTCGGCGGCTTTGCGGGTTTCCGCGAGCACCACTCCGATGCCCTGGGTACCTTGCAACAGCTTGACCACGAGCGGCGGGCCGCCGACCATCGTGATCAAGTCGTCAATATCGTCCGGTTTGTTCGCAAAACCGGTTACCGGCAACCCGACCCCTTTGCGGGACAAGAGTTGCAGCGCGCGCAGCTTGTCCCTGGACCGGCTGATCGCAACCGACTCATTCAGTGGATAGACCCCCATCATCTCGAACTGCCTGAGCACCGCGGTTCCGTAAAAGGTCACCGAAGCCCCGATGCGCGGGACCACCGCATCGAAATCCTGCAAGTCCTCGCCCTTGTAGTGAATGCTCGGCTTCGCCGAGGTGATATTCATATAACAGCGCAGCACGTCGAGCACATGCACTTCGTGACCGTTGGCTTCGGCGGCTTGGATCAACCGCTCTGTCGAATAAAGTTTCGGGTTGCGGGATAGAATCACGATTTTCATGCAACAGTCCTTCAATAAATGCTTTTTTACGCCGCACGGATTGGCCTACCCGCGACATCCGATTGACCGGGCTCGAACGAAAACGCTGCGGCGACCCCGGACAGGTTGGTGCGGAATTCTTTACGCGGTCAATGTCAAACACTGAGCCGAACCTCGATCGGCAGGCCGCGCAGCTCGTTCACAAATGTCTCCAACCACCCGCGGTCGATCTCGCTCAAGTGATGCCGTTCCGGTTGCCGGGAAGGCCGCGCGAGGCCATAAACCAACACGCCCCTGAAGTGATTTTTCATTTCCGCTGTCCGGGCGATCAAGTCGAAATAGGCCCGGCGCTCCTCGCTCGACAGGCTTTCACCGCGAAACGTGAATACACAGGTCTGTACCCAGGTCCGGCATAATTCGGCGCAGATTTGCAGATTGTCCCGTGCGCGGCTTGCCGATAGTCCCGCATTATTGATCCTTTTCAAACCGTAATCGGTCGCGCTGTCGACCTTAAACCAGACTTCACCGCCAAGAACATGCAGTCGCGTCAATCCGTCCCGGACCGCTGGCTGATGGATTAAACTGCCGTTCGATATCAATACCAGGTTCAAATCACCGAACAGGCGATAGTCCTCCATGACTCTTCCGATCAGGTCGACAATGGAAGAAAAATCGTCGGCGCTGGTCGGTTCTCCGTTTCCCGAGATGGCAATATCCCGCAGCCTGCGGTAACCATTCTCGACACCGTAGCGATCATAAAAATCGCAACTCAACGCATCGTCCAGGAACGTTCGGAGTTCATGTTCCAGCAGGTCCCGGTCGATCGTCGGAGCACTGCCGCGCTTCAAATCGGGAACCTGACAATAGACGCAGCGCCAATTGCAGGCATTGTTCGGGTTCAGATTGATCCCGAGCGATACGCCGCCGGCGCGCCGGGACACCACCGGGTATACATAGCGCAGACCCGCGCTGTCGCGGCTGTGGTCATGGAACTGCAATTTTTTCTTGCGGGTCATCGAATCTTGTCAAACACGGAGGGTGCGCTGCCTCGACATCGCAGTCCTGTGACGGAAGGGGAGAAACTCCAGCAACCGCAACGAATAAGTCGCGATCTACATTTCTTTGATGTTTCGGGGCGCCGAAAGCTTCCCATGAGCCTCAGGTTGAGCCCCATTGCGTTTTGCCGGGTACCCGGACCGGAAATCCGAAAACCCGGCAAGATCCGAGCCTAACCGATTTTAACCAGGATCTCGCCACGGCCGGAACTCGACATATCGCCGCCGTAGCGCCGGACCCTGTTGAACACGGCGACCGGATCGGAGAACTTGCTGTCCGAATTCCGCATAGAGGCAAAAAACAACGACAGAAAAGTCAGCGTATGGGAGCCGCAGTCGTTGAAGGTCGGCGGAACATTCGGTTGTTTCCAGAGCAATAGTGTGCCGCGTTTCATCGCATATCCCAAGTAACGGCCAGTATCGCCCATCACCGCGATGGTCCCCGCGGTCATCCGGGAGCCGCAGTAATCACCCGCGCTTCCTTCCACGAGTATGATCCCGCGGCGCATATGATCGCCGGCCCGCTGGCCCACGTTTCCCTTGACCAGCACGGTCCCGCCTTTCATGCCCTGCTTGTTGCCCGGAAGCGCACCGCCGAGAAAATCACCGGCATTGCCCTTGATCTCCAGATCACCGTCTTGCATTTCACAGGCCGCGAAGATCCCGGCGCTTCCGATCACGGTGATTTTTCCGCCCTTCATCCGCATTCCGAGGTAAGCTCCGGCGTCCCCTTCAACGGTAATCGCACCGGACTCCTGTTCCCGGCCGATATAATCGAGCTTGTTACTGCTGTTCCGGATGATGAATCGATCACCGGGATCTCCATGGACATCGAACAGTTCATCGACCTCAACCCTGCGTTTTCCGAGCCGCAAAGTCAGCGTCCTTATCTCTTCGACCGGCATTCCCGCGAGTTTGTTGTGAACCAATGGCGACATATCGACCCGCTGATCCGGTCTTTTCCTCAAGGTGAAAGTCAGAATACTCATGCCATGATCTCTCTCAAATGGAAATGGTAGGGGCCGAGTTTCCCGCCGTAGTTGCCGGCGGTGATCCGTCTGACGCCATTTCCGGTGCCCAGCTTGCACACCGCTTCGATTCCCATCCGCATCGCTTCATTGATCGCGGATTCGAATAACCCGTCGATCACGATTTCCATGACCGATTCGATTTCAGGACCCAGCGCGGATTTGGTTTTACCTTTCAGCGTAGGACAGAATGGATCGTTGGTCGAAGCGCTCAGAGACTTGTATTTCGACCCGACCTTGGAGCCGGAACCGACCACACCGCCCGGAAACGGCAGAATCACATTGGGAACCTTGCGCATGATTTCAATCGCGGCATCGCAGGCCGCAAGCGCTTGGGGTTGCGATTCGGCCAGGATCAGAAAATTGCCGCCGCCGACCGCCTCTTTCATGCCCGTGGTTTCTTCGGCCAGAAATTCTCCGTCCATGACCGGAATCCGCCAGTAGCGCTTGCCATCGAGCTTTTTGGATATCTGAAAGCCGTCGCCGAAATAGCGAAGACTCTTACCCAGCGGCAATGGAACCCCGTCTTCGATCCCCGCGTAGATTGCCGAAGTCGGGGACGTCAACACGCATTGACCGGCCCGGCTTTCAAGCTGTTTGGCCAGAGCTTTTCGGCTGGTCGCGAAGATCATGACCGAAACCCCGGGACGCCCGTCGGGGGTTTCAAAAGGCGTGAGTTCCCGTTCGATTCCGGCCTCGCAACCGCAGCCGATCACGGAGGTCGCGAAACCGGTCATGGCCTGCGCGGAAATCATCGCCCATCTCGAATTTTGCGCGGTGATGATGACCCGGGTCGCCTTCATCGGGAAGGCTTCGGCGAAGGTTTCGTCGATCATTACGCCATTGATGATCATGCGGGGCCTCCGATTCGACACGGGTGAACGGTGAGATTACCCCGGCCGTCCTCGCGGATCTCGTCGTCGTGAATCTTGAAATTCCCGAGCTTCATGGTCATATAGCGGTCGAAGTAGTCGGCCAGCGACTTTTCGATGCCCGGATCGAATTCCGGACGAATCACATGCGTGGTTCCCCAGGTGACCTTCACGATTTCTCCATTACGCACCACGAGTTCGCCGTCCTTGAATACATAATCGGGTTTTTCGAACATCTTCTGCTTATCGTCCCGCTCCGTGTACACCGTAATATCGGCGGCGGCCCCGGCGCCCAAATGCCCGCGGTCCGAGAGCCCCAGAATCCGCGCGGCTCCGGCGCGGGTCATCACGGCGATTTCATACAGCGAATATTCTCGTTCGATCGACGCCAGTGTGGACGCCCGGGCGGCATCGGAATGGATGGTCGCGAGCATGTCGCGGCGAAAACTTTTGTCCATCAACAGACGAATCAAATGCGGATAGGACGTGAAGGGCGCGCCATTCGGATGATCGGTGGTCAGGAAAATCCGCCACGGGTCGTCGACCAAGAGGAAAATCTCGAGTCCGATCGCCCACTGCAAAGCATTGACGAAGTTCTTGTCCCTGTATTTGAAAGGCACCACGCCGCAGCCGGCATCGCACTCGATGTCCATGCAGACCCATTTTTTCGGGTTTGCATGGTGATGGTTCGCGAACTGGCGCATATTGTCTCCGGACGCGGTCACCGTCTGCTTGAACATGATCTGACCGACATCGATCGAAATATTCCGGTTCCGGTTGACCGCCTCGGCGATTTCCGCGGCACCCGATGAAAACTTGAAGTCACCTTCGGTGCCATAGCTGTGAAACTGGATATGGGTCAAATGCAGCGGCAGGCCATCCATCGCGCGAATCGTGTTCAGCGTCGTGTCCTTGTTACCGGGAACCCCGAGGTTGCAACCATGCACATGCAGCGGATGGTTGACTCCGAGCGTCTTGACCGCGGTCGCGAGGCAAACCAGGATGTCGCGCGGCGAGACTCCGTAATGCGCGCACTTTTCGTCGAGATCCAGGGTGCGCTGGTTGAACTTGAAGGCATTGATTCCACCCGGATTCACCACTTTCACGCCGATCGCCTGCGCGGAGTGAATGGTCCAGGCCACGTAGTCGTTGATCGCTTGCTGATCCTTCTTTGCGGCCATCATCCGCAGCAGAAAGTCATCGCTGCCCAGCATCACGTAACCGCCCTTGTCCAGAATCGGGATGTCGCCCATTTCCATGTGCGCCTGGCGTGCATTGATCGGCAGCATCGCCGGCTCGAAGCCGGCCGTGTAGCCCATTTCCGCGTAACGGTATCCGGTCGTCAGGGTGCTCGGCGCCGCGTTGCCGCATCCGGAGCGCAACAGCTCGCTTCGGCAGGCCGGATCGGCCCGATGATCCTCGGGAAGCAGCATCCGGGCGATATTGACCTTGCCGCCGCCGATATGGGTATGCATATCAATCGCACCGGCCATGACCACCTTGCCGCTGAGATCGTATTCTTGGTCAATTTTGGAGTCGGACGGCTGTTCGATCACCCGGCCATCCCGAATGTAAAGGTCGCGGACTTCGCCATTGATCTCGTGTTTCGGATCGTAAACGGTCCCGCCGGTCAATTTAATCAACATGAATCCGGGTCCCCCTACAGTGTCTGCTCGATCGCGCTCAGCACTTCCGAACAGGAAGGAAGTGCCGATTCGCGCAGCTTCCTGAGCCTCACCGCAACCACATTATCGGTCCGGTAGGCATGTCCACAGTGATCGATGCCCGGAGTCCCGACCGGAATGAAAACTTCGGGTTCGCGATCGAATTGCATCCCGGACCGGCCTACTACAATCTTCCGCACAGGTGTCTTCGGCGGGGTCTTTTCGACATTGAACGTGGAGATCCACAGCAAGGCATCGCCCGAGCCATCCGCAAGCCGGCTCTCGACCGAATTCAGATAAGGATCGTATTCGGGAAAACCCGCCGAAAAATCGACGCGCGAGGGATAACCGGTCTGCCAGCCCGAGACTTGAAACGAAGTCTGGTCTCCTTCCTTGCCTCCGAGCGGCAATCCCGAGCAGCGCGTCGAGCGGTTGAGTTCCTTGATCATTTCACACAATGTCTGGACCGTGAGCTCCGCTTGCGGAAAATCCAACGCGCTGACCGCCCAGGTGACCACGCCGTAGGCGGCCTTTTTCAATTGACTGGCGAGCCGCTGCAGTTCGGTGATCGAGATCCCGCCGACTTCCGTGATATTCAGGGGGGCTCCCTTGACCAAGGCCCGGAGCACCGCGACCACCTGCGGCAGGTCGGCATCGGGACAGGCCAGCACCTTCGCGGCTTTCCCGGAGGGCGACTTCGAGGCAAAGCCCGAGGGTATCTTGCCCAGATAAATCACCTGGCGTTTGCCGGTGTCATCGAGGAACATGCTGTCCGCCGTCCAGATATAGCGTTCGAAAAACCGCGGGAACAGAGACTCGAGATCACAGCCGACAACCAGCAGCAGATCGGCCCGGTTTTTCACTTCCGCGAGCGTCGTGTTGACCCAACCGGAATCGTGAACCACCAGAAAATTGCGCAGCGCCGCGCCGAAATTCATGTTGTCGATGATCGCACCGGTCTTGTCCGCCAGAGACAGCGCCGCGCGCATACCGTTGACATCGGTCGCGAGCCCGCCGAACAGTGGCAAACTGGCCGAACGCAGGATCTCCGCGGCCTTATCGACCGCGTCCTTCAATTCGACCTTTTTCCCGACGACCCTGGGCTTGAGATCGCCCAAGGGCTGCTCGAAGGCCGGCGTATTGACCGCGCACCCGTTTTCGATCACCCGGATCGCGGTATCTTCCACCTTGATCGTCAAATCATCGGTGCCGACACCGCAAAACGGACTGGGCACCTGTTTAAAGATCCCGGCTTCGTTTGTCTCAGTCATCATGATATTCCTGATTATTTAGAAAATTTCAGCAGGCGTACCGGACTCGACTCCAAGGACCGCGAAACCGGGCCGGCCTGAATTGAGTCGATCCGGCCTTGCCCGGATTGGGAAATTGAAAAATTTCGGTATTGTATCGCCCAATCGCTTACCAGGGCAATTTGCCCTCGGCTGGCTCACGTGTGCCGTGAATTGCCAAGTCGGGGTGAATCCCCTATGCTTTGCCGTATGTGCCAGATCATCAACCCTTCAAAGGTTATCCATTACACATGAAAAGCGGTTTGAGAAAAAGGATACTCGTAACCGGAGGCTGCGGCTTCCTCGGTTCCCATCTTTGCAGACGTCTACTCGATGATGGTCATGAAATCTTATGTGTAGACAATTTTTTCACGGGCACCAAGGATAATGTCGTGGCGATGATGGACAATCCGCATTTCGAGATCATGCGCCACGATGTAACCTTCCCGCTCTATGTAGAAGTGGACGAAATTTACAATCTTGCCTGCCCCGCGTCCCCGGTCCATTATCAGTTCGATCCGGTCCAAACGACCAAAACCAGCGTGCACGGCGCGATCAACATGCTCGGGCTGGCGAAAAGGATCAAGGCAAAAATTCTGCAGGCGTCGACCAGTGAAATCTACGGTGACCCGGAAGAACACCCGCAAACCGAATCCTATTGGGGAAAGGTCAATGTCCGCGGGATCCGCGCCTGTTATGATGAAGGAAAACGCTGCGCGGAAACGCTGTTCTATGATTACTACAGGCAACATCGATTGCAGATCAAGGTTGCCCGCATTTTCAATACCTATGGCCCGAACATGCATCCCGATGACGGGCGGGTGGTCTCCAATTTCATCGTCCAGGCGCTCAGGGGCAAGCCGATCACAATCTACGGAGACGGATCACAGACCCGCTCCTTCTGCTATGTGGATGATCTGATCGAAGCGTTCGTTAAACTCATGGATTCACCGGACGAATTCACCGGCCCGGTTAATCTTGGTAATCCTGAAGAGTTTTCGATCAAGGAACTCGGGGAAATCATCGTCCGCCTGACGGGGTCCTCTTCAAAACTGATCTACAAAGAGCTGCCGAGCGACGATCCGACCCAGCGCCGGCCGGACATCGCATTGGCCCGTGAGGTACTCGGTTGGGAACCAACAATTCAACTGGAACAGGGATTGATCACAACCATTGAATACTTCGAGCGATTATTGATTAGCCAGATTCGGTAAATTTGCCTTGGCAAGGCTATATCGGCCATGTAGACTTGCCCCGTTGGCCTTGAATGCCGAATAGTGTCAAGGGACGACAAGCAGGGCGCGACGGTAAGTTCAGTCTAGGACCAACCAACGAATGAATCGTCAGAATTTTTTACACTTTCCGGCAGAATCCCTTTAGCCTCGGAATATGCAGATAATGGATTGTTTAAATACATATTATTATTTTTCGGCGCGACATTTGCTAGTCTTAAAAAGGAACGACAACTAGGGCGCAATCGTAAGTTCAGTCTAGGAGCAGCCAACGAATGAATTGTCAGAATTTTTTACACTTTCCGGCAGAATCCCTTTAGCCTCAGAATATGCATTAGATAATGGATTGTTTAGATACATATTTTTATTTTTGGCGCGAAATTTGCTTTCATATAAAACGGAGGTTTTAAGCATGAACATTTGCCTTTGTTATCCGGCCTTGGTTCCGGGCCATAAAACGAAATACGGCCTGCAACCGCTCGGCATTCTTTACATCGCTGCACTGCTTAAGCGGGAAGGATTCAACGTCTCGGTGATCGACGGCGACATCGAGGGACTCGATATTCAGGAGACGGTTGCCAGAATTCTGAATACCAACCCTGACCTTGTCGGCTTCAGCATGATGACGCCGCAGTTACTCACGGCGCTTGCCGCAAGCTCCTTGATTAAGCAGGCCCGCCCCAAACTTCCGATCGTTCTCGGCGGGGCTCATCTCGATTCGACCAAGGAAGATGTCTTCGAAATGGCCGATTGCTTCGATATCGCCGTTCACGGAGAGGGCGAGTGGACCTTGATGGAAATTTGCAAAAACATTCAGAAATATGGTTCCGGCGATATCGAAAGGGTCTGCAAAAATGTTCCCAATGCGATTTACCGGGCCTTGGAAGGCACCGTGGTGGTCAACCCCCCCCGCCCGTTTACCCGCGACCTTGATGAATTTCCCTCGGTCGACTACGACATGGTGGATATCACCAAGTACAGCATCCCGACCATGGCCGGACGTTATGTAATCTCCATGATGCTTTCTCGCGGGTGCCCCTTCAAATGCACCTTCTGCGACGCGCCGATTACCATGGGAACCAAACTCCGCTTCTGGTCGATGGAACGGGTCATCCAGGATATCCGCTTTTACAAAGAAAAATACGGCGTAACCAATTTCGTCTTCAAAGACAGCACATTCACGGCCCATAAAAAGTGGGCGGCGGCGTTCTGCCAAGCTTTGATCGATGCAGATCTGAATATAAAATGGCGGTGCAACACCCGGGTGAACCTGGTCCCTCCTCACTTGCTGAACCTGATGGCCGAGGCTGGCTGCTATGTCATTAACTTCGGTCTCGAATCGGGTGATGTCGACGTTTTGAAAAGAATCAAAAAGGAATGCAAATTGGAAGACGCCATGGATGCCTTCGAACGCTGCCGCAAACTCGGTATCCGAACCTATGCAACGTTTTTGATGGGGAATCCCGGAGAAACCGAAGCATCTGCCCGGGCAACCATCGATTTTTCGAAGAAGGTACGCCCAAGCCTGTGCATGTTTTTCGTCTCAACCGCTTATCCCGGAACTCCGATGTACCTTGACGCGCTCGAAGACGGCTCGGTTGAACCTAGATGGTGGGCCAAGCAGCATTTCGATCCTTCCAAGAATTCAGCGTTTCAGGCGCGCTGGGGCTGGACCGACGCCGGTGCTTTAAAAATCGATGGATTTAATTCCGAATTCTGGCAAAGAAAGGCCACTCGAGAATGGTATTTTCGTCCAAGGTTCTTTTTCGACACTTTAACGTTTACAATCCAAAATCCGTATTTCATCAAACATTTGTGGAATCTCGGAACAGAAATGATCCCGTTCTATAAGCTACGTAATCTATTGCCGAAACGTGAAATCGGACGCGACGAACGATTGGAAATTCTTGAACGGTGCCCATCTGAACCCCACGTAGATTACAAACGCGTCAGACGCTCGGATGAGGCTCATCCCTGAAAGTCCAACTATTGCGGCTTTCTTCTTTCTAAAGACCTAAATCTGGAAGCGGTCGCACACGCGAACCGCTTCCAGTCGCCAGATGCTCAAGGCGAATCGCTCTTATACGACAATCTCTATCACGACTGCTAATCTATACTATTTGGAACTCGTCACTTATTCATAGGGTCCATTGGCCAATGAGGCAGATCTTGATTCTTTTCGGTTGTGCTTGGACAACCGCGGGTTTTGCGTTACCTTCATCATTATTGACATCAGCATTTCCGGACACCGGTCTCGTCGGACTATCCACGCTAACCCAAGGGATTCTTTTTTTTCGCGCCGCGACGGTCGGATTGGGTATTGCAGCCATCGGTATCGGACTTATTTGTAACGAGCTATCCAGATCGAACCTCACGAAGCAAGCGCTAGTAACGCCTTCTTCCTGGCCGGAATCCAATCGAGTAGCTTGGGCTTGGCTGGCTGCGTTGATTGCAGCAGCCCTGGTTCTTCGACTGATCGGCCTGAATTCAGATCTCTGGTATGACGAAGTGGTTACGTTAATCGAATACGTTCGATTACCGCTTAGTCAATTACTCGTCACCTATACGTCACCCAATAACCATATCTTATTCAGCCTATTTGCGAAATTTTGCACGACCTTGTTCGGTGAAAGTTCGTGGGCCCTGCGGTTGCCGGCCCTGGTTGCGGGTGTGGCGAGCCTCGCCGCGCTTTACTGGGTTGGACTGATCATCACCGATGCCCGGATTGCATTGCTGGCGACCGGACTCGTCACGGTGTCTTACCATCACATCTGGTTCTCCCAAAATGCACGGGGTTATAGCGGGATGCTGCTGCTTACACTCGTGGGTACAGGCTTATTCATCGAAGGATTGCGTCAACGCGATACGGATACGAAGATATGGCTGTGCTATGCCTTGGTTCTAGCGCTCGCTATGTATACCCATTTAACTGCAGTGTTTCCGTTTATGAGCCACGGCCTCATTTATCTGGTATTGTTCGCGAGTCATCGTATCGGCGCTCGATATCCGAGCTTTCGATCGCTCGCTTCGCCGTTCCCCGGCGCGAAGGACTATCGACCCTTGATTGGTTTTGGATTCGGACTTTTGATCGTGATGCACTTCTACGCGATTTTAATCCCACAGATGTTTCATAAATTTGTCGGTCGTTCCGTCCAGGAATCCGGCCCTAACAAAGTAGTGGAATGGACAAACCCGATCTGGACAGCCTTAGAAATATTAAAAAGTCTGGACCTGTCCCATACCTCGTTGATCGCATTAGTTTTCGGAGGTGTACTTTGTGCGGTAGGATATCTGGACTTGCTGCGAAAAAAGCCGATCGTCGCGGTATTGATCATCCTGAATATTCCAATTACGCTGGCCGTGCTCCTGCTTATTAATTTCCATATCTGGCCCCGCTATTTCTTTGTCAACATCGGTTTCCTATCACTGATTATTGTCAACGGGGCTTTCGTAATCGGAGCGTTTCTTGAAAATCGCCACTTCCTGAAAAGCCGATCTCGATTGAACGGCCGCCTGGTGGGTTTTGCAATTACGCTGCTCGTCATTGCGGGATCCATAAGCACGCTGCCGAAAAACTACCGGATGCCCAAGCAGGATTTCTCAGGGGCCCGGAACTACATCGAAGGTCTCCGAAATATTCATGATAAGATTGTTTCCGCGGGAATCACAGCCTATCCCTATCAGAAACTGTACGCTCCGACATGGCGGTCGGTTACGACGATTTCCGAACTGAAGAATGAACAGAAAAATGCCAAAAACACATGGCTTGTCTATTCATTCCCGACCTATATGAAAGGAGTCCACCCGGAATTACTGGAGTATATTCAAAATCATTTCGAGCTGGAAAAAGAGTTTCCAGGAAGCCTCGGCGATGGGACCATTTACGTTTGGAAAAGCCGTGATTGATTTAGAACCTATGGAAACCGTTGATTTGGCCGCCCGGGAAACACCAAAAAACCTTCAGAGCCGAAGCCGAGGCTGGAAAACTTTCGCGCTTCGCGCAATGCTGACAATTTCGATCCTGGCAGCGCTGTTCTTCTGGCTGCCTGCCGACGAACTATGGATGGCGACAAAAAAGACCGGCATCGCTCTTTGGGGCTTTACTCTATTTTGCGTCTGTCTGGTCCACATCATGGGGGCATGGAAATGGATCGCATTGGTGGTTGCCTCCGGATTGCAGGTAAAGTGGTTGGAAGGCTTGCGCGCCCATGTGGTCGGGCTGTTCGCCAATATTTGGCTGCCCTCCTTAACCGGCGGCGATGTGGTTCGGTTGGGTCTGATAACAAAGAGCAAAAAACAAATTGCGTTCGCATTAACCGGAAGCGTTGCGGATCGTGCCAACGATGTGGTCGCTCTTTTACTGCTGACAGCCGTCGGAATACTTTGGTTACCGGTGATGAAGGAGAAGATGGGCACAGAAGCGCTTGCTTCGATAACCATTCTCGTCGTATCGGGCCTGTTGTCAGCCCCCGCGTTTCTGAAGTATGTTCAGGCCGGATGGTTTCCACCGCGAATCGCGCGAGGCGTAACGGCACTCAAAATCGCAGTCAGTGCGATGCTATCGCAAAAAAAAGTTCTCGTCCTCACGCAGTTACTATCGTTACTGATTCAAGGGAGTTTCGTGTTGTTCAACGCCGCGATCGGTCAGGCGATGGGTATTCAGATTCCATTGGCAGCCTGGTTTTTCGCGTGGCCACTGGCAAAACTCGCCGCTATGGCACCGGTTAGCCTTGGTGGTTTGGGAGTAAGAGAAGCCGCTATGGCGGCCCTGCTGGCCGCGTTCTATGTAGATCCTACATTGTCCGTGGCGCAATCTCTGGTATGGGAAAGCATCGTGCTCGCACAGGGTTTGCTAGCCGGAACATTTTCGTTGTGGTTGGGACGAATTCTGCGATTGCAGAAAACCAATAGCAGTCGGATAAAAAACAGTGAAAACGAAGTCGCGGAAAACAACCTGCAATCTAGTTACACTCAAGCCTCTAACGGTTCGGATGGATAGTCCGGACTGTATGGGCAGGCCTCGGTACAACCCAAACCAAAGAAATTTTAACCACAAGCCCGGACCCTTCGATCTTGGATTTCCAAAGGGGATATTGAGCTATACTAAACTACTCAGTAAGTTCAGTAAATTATGACTCGATTTAGTAACGCAGAATTCCTTATGTACTGCGGCCAATTTTAATGATCCGTAAAGCCTATAAAAAAATCCTCCAGTATGAATAAAGAACAACCGGAGTCCGATAAAAGAGCGATTAGTATTATTATCCCTGCATTTAATGAAGAGAATGGGATCGCCGTCGGGATCCGTACCTTACGTGCCGCATTGGAGCCGACAGCTACTCAATACGAAATTATTGTGGTCGACGACGGGTCTCAAGATGCGACCGCGGAGAGAGCCAGACAGGAACAGATCACCCTGATTTCACTTCCCGAAAACCAGGGTTATGGCGCGGCCTTAAAGGCCGGAATCGATAGATCCCGTTATGATATCATCGTGATTACCGACGCGGACGGCAGCTATCCGGCCGAAGCAATTCCTGGCTTGGTCAACGATCTGGATGGCTATGAAATGGTCGTCGGAGCCCGGATAGGGAAAAACGTCGCAATTCCCACGATCCGACAGCCGGCCAAATGGTTTTTGGGGCGCCTTGCGAGCTACCTGGCCGGCCGGAATATTCCAGATTTGAACTCCGGATTACGGGTCATGCGCAAGCCGCTAATTATGCGCTTCAAGCACTTATTACCTCCCGGTTTTTCCTTTACTACAACCATTACTCTTGCTGCACTCTGCAGCGGTGCCCTGGTCAAGTACACTCCGATCGATTATTTTGCAAGAATCGGCAAATCCAAGATTCGCGCCCATCATGCCGTGGAATTTTTGCTTCTCATCATCAGAACGATAATCTACTTCAATCCGCTTAAAATTTTTCTACCACTCGGTGGGTTTTTTTTTCTCGGTGGTCTCTTAAAATTCAGTTATGACTTATCGAACGGAAACTTCTCCGAAACCGCACTCTTCGGATTCCTGGGCGCCGCGATATTATGGGCTGTAGGATTGTTGTCCGATCAAATAACCAAAATAGCACTCAGGCCTTGACTTTACCTGAAGGAATCTCTCATTTGAAACTTGCAATTTCCTCCGCAATACCTCTCCCCACATTTTTCCGTTTGTCGTTATCGTCCGCGCTTTTCGCGCTGATTTTCCGCGCCTTCGTGAACGTCCCATTCATGGAAAACAAACAATGACGCAAGTGGTTATTCTCGGCGCCGGCCCCGCCGGCCTCGCCGCCGCGCTCGAACTCGCGACGCGAGACTGCAAAGTAACCGTTCTGGAAAAGCAGAATTGCGTCGGAGGAAACACAGCGAGTTTCAACGTCGCCGGGATTCAAGTGGATTACGGCAGTCACCGGCTCCACCCGGCATCCGACCCGGAGGTGCTTAAATGCATCAGAAATCTGTTGGGATCGGATCTTCTCGAAAGGCCGCGGCATGGCCGCATCCGCCTTCTCGGCCGCTGGATCCACTTTCCTTTGCGCCCGCTTGATTTGCTGTTGAGGCTTCACCCGCGCTTCGCGGCGGGAGTCGCGTTCGACATGGCCAAGAAGCTGTTTCCGTCAAAACCGGTGAACGGTGCCGAAACCTTCGCGACATTACTGGAAAAAGGGCTCGGCGGAACCATTTGCAGAGAATTTTATTTTCCGTACGCAACCAAAATCTGGGGCTTGAATCCGGCGGAAATTTCACCGACCCAGGCCGAAAAACGGGTATCGGCAAATTCCATCGGCAAGATGATCCGAAGGCTCATTCCGAGCAAATCCAGGACCGGCGCGGCCAATACCAAGGGGATTTTCTATTATCCGCGAAAAGGCTTCGGGCAGATTTCCGAATCGCTTTGCCGCGCGGCCATCGACAACGGAGCCGAAGTTCTGCTGAACCTGAGCATTTCCAAAATCCGGAGCGAGGATACCCGTTTCCGGATTACAGTGGAAAACGGCGGGGAACTCCGGGAGATCGATGCGGATCAAATTTTTTCGACCATCCCGATTACGGCCTTGTGCCGTTTATTGGATCCTCCGGCACCGAGGGAAGTGCTCGATGCCGCGGGCGCCCTGGAATTTCGCGCGATGATTCTGATCTATCTGGTGCTGGAGCAGGATCGGTTCACCGAATTCGACGCGCATTATTTTCCCGAAACCGAATTCACGTTCACCCGGCTGTCCGAACCGAAGAACTATTCGGCGAGCCAGCATCCGGAAGGCCGGACCGTCTTATGCGCGGAACTCCCGTGCTCCAAGTCGGACGATGTCTGGTCGAAATCGGACCGGGAACTCGGAGAACTGGTCAAGCACGGTTTGAGCCGCGCCGGACTCCCGGTCACCTGTGAAATCAGTCATGTCGAAATCAGACGAATCCCGCATGCCTATCCGCTTTACCGCGTGGGTTACGAGCGTCCCTTCGAAACGATCGACCGCTGGCTCGACAGTGTCGATGGCATCCTGACTTTCGGGAGGCAAGGTCTTTACGCCCACGACAACACCCACCACGCGATGTACATGGCTCAATCCGCGGCCCGGTGTCTTCGCGACGACGGGACCTTCGACCGGGATCAATGGCACCGGCAGCGGGAAATATTCAAATCGCATCGGGTTGAAGATTGAAACCGACCGGTCTTCGGTTGCCGTAAAAATTATTCGATCCCGGAACAAGAATGGTCCGGCTTCCGTTCCGGACCATTTGCCACGATCTAATAGACCGGGGCTTCCGAGGCATAGGTCAGCCCTTTCTTGGCGGCCTGTTCGCGAACCACATCGTAGAGCCGTTGATCCAGACTGTCCTTGGCTCCATCGCGCTCTTCGAGTTGCTCTTTCATGAATTCGGAGCGCTTTGCCGCGAGATCCTGGATTTCCTTTTTCAATTTACCGCGAAGCTCCGCTTTCTCTTTAATAAGAGCCGCTCGTGCTTGCTGTGCCATCGGCTTCATCGGTTCCGGAAGGGATTCCGGTTCGATATCCGCGAGGTCCATGCGTCCGCTGCTCACATCGTCCACGAGATCACCCTTGCCCGCAAGATTCGCATCGCCGCTCTTGGAGGCATTGAACGCAGCCCGGCGCGCCTGCGATTCGACCGAAGCGGCCTGGTGCAATTTTTCGGTCGCCTTGAGCTTGTCGGCTTTCCTGGCCTTCTCTTCGGCGGTCCCGTAATAGAGCCGCGTCGAATCGAGGCTCGCCGACAACTCGGCCAGCTTTTCATCGTAGGGAGTCTTGACCGCGACCGCGTTCCCGCCCTGCTCCACCTGTAGATACTTTCCGTAACCGAGTTGCGCAACCTGTTGCCAAGCTTCGCCCGTATCCTGATTCTGACCGCACTGGATGGCATTCACGATAATGCCTTTTTGGACTGCCGCGGCGAGACTTCCAGGAAATTTCACATCGTCCGGATAGTCCATGTGCGGAGGCGCGTCGCCGACCAGAAACACGACCCGGTACACATTCTCGGCCTGACTCCAGGAAATTTTGTGGAT
>JAKEEL010000240.1 GCA_022616595.1 Methylococcaceae bacterium | reverse complement strand
GGCCATGATCGCAGCGGGAACAGTCACGCTCGGGCCGTAGTCGCCGCCCATCGCATCCAGGGCGATCGTCGATTTGACGCTCATGGCCAACCCTGCCCCGGGACAGTATCCGAAAACCCTTTATTCTTTTTATTTAGTTGCAGCATGGCCAGGTTTATGTACGGATCCGGGATGAGAACCTGACTATTCGTCGTCTTCATCAACCGTAACGACCTTGCGGCCCCGGTAGTATCCATCCGGTGCGACATGGTGCCTCAAGTGCATTTCGCCGGTCATCGGATCCTGCGACAGCGTTTTGCCCGTCAGCGCGTCATGGGAACGGCGCATCCCCCTTCGGGAACGGCTCTTCTTGGATTTTTGAACTGCCATACTATTGATCTCCTCGTGATTTTAAATCTTCCAGTATCGAAAATGGGTTATTCATCTTGTGTATCGGGGTTTGAGAACCGTGACTCGCAACCCGGCATTCCGGATGCCGGGGAGTGATCGGGATCGCGAGTAACAATTCATCCTCGATGATTTCTTTGATTCTTAATTGTCTGTCGACTACCAGCAATGGTTCATAGGCCTCGGACAATCGCGCGGCATCGTCGAGCGACGAAATCATGCCGAGTTTCGTATGCGCCTCGACCGGATAAAACATTTTGTCCAAACATACCGAACACTCGAGAACCAGCTCGGTGCCAATCTGCCCGGCGACTGTGTAGACTTTGTCTTCTTTTGCGAAGCACAGCGCATAGTGCACCTCGCCTCGATCATCGATGATCGAATCCTTTAAACGGTCCAATTGACTGAGAGGGATAATCCCCTTGTAACTTCGACCGCGCTCCGCAATGATAAAAGGATCAAAATATTCAGTGCTTCGATCGGGCATAACCACAAAATGATAGCGAGAATGAAAAAATTCTGCAAAAACTATCGACTATTCTACTCGAGCAAATCCGCACTGCCGGTTCGAAATGCAGACTTCGGTTAAATTTTTGCTGGCTTCCGGTTCACTCTATCGGAAACGCCTGCTGAAACATCTGATCGACGACTTCGAAGTCGCCACTCCCAATCTTGATGAGTCACCAGGGATCGGCGAATCAACGGAGAATCTTTCGGCCCGGCTTGCCAGCCAGAAGGCCGAAGCCCTGTCCTTGAGCTTCCCGCACCATTGGATAATCGGGTCGGATCAGATCGCGGTCCGGGGCCGGACCCGGCTCGAAAAACCCGGTGATTATGCCAGAGCCTGCCAACAGTTGCGGGAATCCTCCGGGAAATGCGTGACCTTCCTGACCTCGGTCTGCCTGCTGAGTCCCGGCGCCGAAAGAATCCGGACGGAAACCGACATCTGCCGGGTCTATTTCAGAGAACTGAGCCCGGAATTGATCACTCGCTATCTGCGCCGCGAACAACCTTATGACTGCGCGGCAAGTTTCAAATCGGAGACTTCGGGAATTGCGCTCGTTGAGAAGATCGAAGGCAACGATCCGAGCGCGCTGATCGGATTGCCTTTGATTTTGCTGACCAAAATGATGGAAGGCTTCGGACTGGAGGTGCTGTAGGATCCGTTAAGCATCTTCCATAAAGGGAATTCCGGTGCGGGCCGCCGACATTCTTCTTTGCCTGAAACCGAGAATCGGGATCAGTAGACCCGCTCACAGTCCGGAATGATCAGATCGAACACTCTGGAAAAATCGGTTCCCAGGTCCTCGATTACATGAACCACTTGATCCCTCGTCAAACGCAACCCCTGCAGCACAGCGAACGGGATTTCCGCGAATACGGCGTCGATCGAACGTCCCTGGATACTCACGTCACAGAGTCGAGTCGCCAGATAGACAAGATTCGCGTCCAGCCAGTGTTCGTCGATCTCCAAGGGATTCAAATGCCGGCCGATCGCGGCCCTGAGCGGCTCGGGAAAGCACCACAATTCGGTCAGTTCCACGGCCACATCGGCATGGGTGAATCCGAGAATTTCCTGTTCGAGATCCCCCACGATCCTGCGATTGTCGCCGACCGCGAGTAAAATTTCCCGGCATTCATCGGGGATTTTATGATACATGACCAGTGAGCCGATATCGCTCAATAGTCCCGCAACGAAAAGAGCTTCGGGCTTCAATACCGAGCACTGTCTGGCCAGCGATCTTGCCAGTATGCCGCACTGCACGCTGCGAATCCAAAAGTCGGTCATATCGACCAGATCCTGTGGAATTCGAGTGAAGGTATCGACAGCACTCGTAGCCAGAATCAGGTTACGCAGGTCTTGGGTGCCGATCAGCGCGATGGCCCTTGCAACGGTGTCTATTCTCGCCTGGAATCCATAATAAGGGCTGTTTGCGATTTTCAATAATCTGGCAGTCAATCCGGGATCCTGGGCGATCACCTCGCCGAGATCACCTGCATTGAAGCACGGATCGTCGATCATTCCGTTGATCTTCAACGCGATATCCGGAAACGAAACCAGTTCAATCGAACCTTGAACCAGTTCTTTTGCGGTCATCTTCAGAGATTGCTCCGATAGAATTTCATGACTTTCGCAACGTATTGCCGGGTTTCCTTGAATGGCGGAATCTTGTTTCCGTATTTGATCACGTTTTGTTCCCCCGCATTATAAGCAGCCACCGCCAAGCGGATATCCGAGGAAAACATGGCGATCAGATCGCTCAAATACTCGACGCCGCCGTTGATATTCTGATCGGGATCTTCGCGGTCCGTGACACCGTAGCGATCCGCGGTCTGCGGCATCAATTGCATCAATCCAACAGCACCCTTGTGCGAAACCGCGTTCGGATTATAGGACGATTCCGCCCGGATTACCGCGTGAATCAGTTTGGGATCGACATGGTGCCGCTCGGCCGCCGATAGGATGATCGGCTCATAGCGTTTACGGCTGCGATGGTTCGCAAACGACCCGCTCGTACCAAACCCCCGCTTTCGCGGTCGAATCAGCGATTTCAGCACCAGCGTGTATTCGGCTCCTTCGGGAATTCTCTTCAGCGGGACATTGGTAAACGTGACTCTGCCGTTTTCATCGACCAATTTGTAAATATCCGCACTGGCTTCCACAGACAGAGAAAACAGCAGAAGCGCCCAAAAAATTCGACTCAACATTTTGAATATTGAATAGTTTTTCATTGAATCCATAGGATCACTCTGATTCACTTTAGCAGATTGAGCGGATTTGACCAGCTATTCGCCTGCTTGAAAATTCATTTTTGCTTACTAATTCTAACCGAATTCCCGGTTTTCGTTCAGTTCGGAGCGTGGATATCGACCCCGGTTTGGCTGGATACAGGCGCGATGCCCGAAACCCACAACCATTTTTCGGGATACCGGCAGAGGCGGTACTT
>JAKEEL010000005.1 GCA_022616595.1 Methylococcaceae bacterium | reverse complement strand
GCGAGTTTCCGCACCATGAGTTGTTCGGTTTCCTCGAATGATGTGCGCCCTTCGGTCAGGTCTTCCGCGACAAAGATGTAAGCTTCTTCATCGGTCACCGAATTGGATAAATGCAGACGCAGGAAGGGGCTCCAACGGCTTGCCGACAACCCGGTTTCCTCTTTGAGTTCGCGGCGCGCAGTTTCCAGGACAGCTTCGCCAGGGGGTGAACCGCCGGTCGGGATTTCCCAGGAATAGGCATCCAGAGTATAGCGGTATTGCCCGACCAGCCAGGTGTTTCCCGCATCATCGAGCGGAATCACGCCAACCGCCTGATTCTTGAAGCTCACACAGCCATAAAGCCCTTTACCGCCACCGGGATTGATCACTTCATCTTCGCGAACCCGGATCCACGGGTTATCGTATATTTCACGGCTGGCGATCAAGCGCCACGGATTGGCTTCCGACATATCGTGCACCATTTTCCAGATTTATACCTTTGGCACTTTGAATTTCGGCACCGGTAGATGCATGTGCCGGGGGCAGAGGTTTTCACGGCAAGGAAGCGGCCACAAAGTCCTCCGGCAAACACCCCGGCGCCGAAATTCGAAGTGCAATGATTATAATGAAATGCCATGAGTATAATAATGAACGTCCAACGATCGTTAGCCGAACAATCATGATCCCGTTGATCGAAAACGACGGCCTCCTGTATGTCGTCCCGCATTTCATTGGCGAGCAGGAAGCCCTGCAATGGCACGAACGATTGGTCAGCGAATTGGCCTGGTCCCGGGAGTCAGTGCGGATCTACGGCAGGTCGATCCAATCCCCGCGCCTGGTAAGCTGGTACGGCGATCCGGAAGCGATCTATCGCTATTCCGGCATCGTACACCACCCGCGACCGTGGCCCCCGCTGCTCCATGAAATCAAAACCCGGATCGAGAACTGCACAGGCCGGTCATTCAACTCGGTATTGTGCAATTTATATCGAGACGGTAATGATTCGATGGGTTGGCATGCCGATCGAGAAAAAGAATTGGGTTGTGATCCTTGTCTCGGCTCTTTGAGCCTCGGAGGCACCAGAATATTCCGAATCCGGCATCGAAAGACGGGCGAGACGCATGACATCGAGTCGGGCAACGGAAGTTTGATCATTATGGCAGGACGGCTGCAACACTATTGGCGTCATTGTGTGCCGAAATCGAGGAAAGCGGTAAAAGCCCGGATCAATCTGTCGTTCCGGGAAATACTCGCGGTGTCGGCACAGGGTTAAACCCGGCGGCGCCAGGATATCCTAGATGGGATATCCGAAACCAAGTGTCTCACTGTGCCTGCACAGGGCCGGAACAAGAAACCCGGTTTCCGCGCCGTCGGCAGAAACCGGGTTTCGATTTAAAGCGGGATTTACCTCGATTCAAATTGCGCTTCCTCGGTGGAGCCGGCCAGCGCAGTGACCGAAGACTGGCCACCCTGAATCACAGTGGTCACGTCGTCGAAATAGCCGGCGCCGACTTCCTGTTGGTGGCTCGCGAAGGTATAACCATGCTTCGCGGCCGCAAATTCGGGTTCCTGAACCTGTTCGACATAGGCGGTCATGCCGCGCTTAACATAGTCGCGCGTGAGTTCGAACATGTTGTACCACATGTTATGAACACCGGCCAAGGTAATGAACTGATATTTGTAGCCCATCGCGCCGAGTTCGATCTGGAATTTCGCGATCGTCGCATCGTCCAGATTTTTCTTCCAGTTGAACGAGGGAGAACAGTTGTAAGCGAGTAACTGATTCGGATGTTCCCTGCGCACCGCTTCCGCGAATTTTTTCGCCTCGGCTAGATCGGGAACCGCAGTTTCGCACCACAAAAGATCGGCGTAAGGTGCGTACGCAATCCCGCGCGCGATCGCCTGCTCGATGCCGGCTCTGGTGATGAAGAAACCTTCCGCGGTCCGTTCACCGGTGACGAATGGCGCGTCTCGCTCGTCGACATCCGAGGTTAACAAATTCGCGGCATTCGCGTCGGTACGAGCGAGAACGATCGTCGGAACCCCCATCGTATCGGCCGCGAGACGCGCGGCGACCAGCTTCTGAACAGCCTCCTGGGTTGGTACCAGAACCTTGCCACCCATATGGCCGCATTTTTTCACGGAGGCCAACTGGTCTTCGAAATGAGCCCCGGCCGCGCCGGCTTCGATCATGTTTTTCATCAATTCGAAGGCATTGAGCACCCCGCCGAAACCGGCTTCCGCATCGGCGACGATCGGAACGAAATAATCGATGTCGTTCTTACCCTTGGCCCACTGAATCTCGTCGGCGCGGCGCAAGGTATTGTTGATACGCTTGACCATCGTGGGAACCGAGTTGTAGGCATAGAGAGACTGGTCCGGATACATGGTCTCGGAGGTGTTGCCGTCGGCCGCGACCTGCCACCCTGAAAGATAAATCGCCTTGATACCGGCTTTGACCTGTTGCATCGCCTGGCCCGCGGTGATCGCACCCATGCAGTTGACATAGCCGTCTTTGTCATTCACCAAGTCCCAGAGCTTCTTCGCGGTCAGCGTCGCGATCGTATACTCCTCCTGAACCGAACCGCGCAAACGGACCACGTCCGCGGCGCTGTAGTCGCGTTTGACATCAGCCCAGCGCGGATTTTCCGCCCAGTCTTTCTGCAATTGTTTGATTTGCTCTTCTCTCGACATCACCTTCTCCTGTCAAATTCTGAGTAGACTACGAACCGTATAAATTCTTATTATAAAAAATGGGTAGCCATCCATTATCTCATAATTTGATGATCGCATCCAGCCCGGACTTCGCGCGGTTCACTCAGAAGCCCCTGATTCGGCGCTTGGAAGCCCGAATCCGGTCACAGGAGATGCGCAGCAGCCCGGTTCGGACCAAACTTAAACATCAGGCGTGATATTTTCTGATTTCTTTGAATTTATCGAGAGCGGTCTTAACCTTGCGGGATACTGCGTCGTCGAGTTCGCTGCTCTTATACACTCTGTCCAGCAAGCCTTCAGATACCAAGGCTTCCTTGATCCATTTCTTGGCGAAGCGGTAATTCGAAGGAACGGCCGCCGTATCGCCGGTTTCCGGATCGCGATAATGGGTCGGAGCCGTTTCACCCGGCCCGCTCGATTCAATGACCGGTTCCGGTTCCGCCACAATCGGGTCAACACGCTTGGCCGCAGGTTTTTTCTTTACTTTCGGTTCAGTTTTCTTGGCCGGTTCCGGTTTTTCCAGCGCATCGGGCTTGGTGTCCGGTGCTTGGCCCGCATTCGACGAATAAAATGTATACACAACGTAACCCACCAAAACCGCGGTCAAAACAAACAACAAAATTTGCATATCGATTCTCCCCTTTTCTTAAACGTATACGGGTAACAGTTTCTTTTACATCTTATCGCTTCGCTGTTGACAATGAATGCACCAGACCGACCCGGTAATTGTTAAATATTTTCAGCAAAACCTCAATGACTTTAATCGGCAATTCGGCATCTTTCATCACTCCTGATCACCGCCCGATCGAAACGCGGAACCGAATTCAGCGCACGCAATTGAAACCCGGACCGGGCTATTGATGGTGCTCGGGAATTATGGGAGACTTGCTTGGTGATCTGCGGAGCCGGAAAATCAGACGAGTTCCGGGATCATTCTTTGTCCAGAGCAATC
>JAKEEL010000036.1 GCA_022616595.1 Methylococcaceae bacterium | reverse complement strand
TGCCGGCACAGCGTTTGCCCCCGAGTGTGCAGTACGCCAGTCATCCCGAGGGTTCCGTTCAGACGCTTCGGGTCCCGGCCGAAGGCATTCAAAGTCTCCCGAACACTCTGAAACAGCAGGCGATAAATGACTTGCCCGGCCCGGAAACAGCCACTGCGTCGGACGCACGGCCAGCCAGTAATTCCGCAGGGCAGCCAGCAAAGCCGGGCTGACAATCACATTCCGATCCCGGGCCGGTCGCTGCGCTATCCTGCTACGCGTCCGGCCCCGGGGCAGTTCGTCCATGAACTGCCCGCTCGCCGGCCAAACGATTCACCGGATCGTTTCGTCTCCCCGCCTCGCCCCTTGCCCTGTTCCACCCGCAACAGATGACGTTCGCCATCGATATCCAGGACCTTGAGCCCCACTGCCCCTCGCCAACCCGCAAGCCACACCCATGGCAGGTCGTCAGCAGCATCCGGTGCTTGAAATTGCGGCACGCCGACAGAATCCGCCCGACCTCGGCCCGGGTCAGCAACTCCGGAATGCGTTGCGCGCGTTTCGACACCACCAGGGTGATCCCGAACGAATCGCGCCCCGGCACCTGCAAGTACAGAAACCGAATCGCATTCAAATACAGCCGGCAGGTCGCGTCGGACAGGCCCCGATCCTTGGCCAGGTACAGAAAAAATCCTTGCAGTTCCGCCCCCGTCAACCGATCCGGCGAGCGATGATAGTATTCGGCCAGCCTGATCACGGCTTCCAGATAACTCCGGGGCAGGTCCTGACCGAAAAGCCACGCAACTGCATGGCGTCAATCATCTTTTGACATAACGGTGTCATCTTCGTTCTCCTCTGTTCAAGACCAAAAGCGGTCGGGAGCAGTGTCCGACAATCCGTCAGTAAAGGGAAAACCTTCGAGGGTGGAGAGGAAAGGCTGCCGCTAACCTGTTTAGTTCAACTAGATTTACCGATTCAAGAATCGTTTTTCAAAGCGGCAACCGGAGCAACATGAAACGCCCGGTTTTCCATGGCCAATGCCGCTTCGTGCAGTGTTCTTGAGAAGGATGGGCTCGCGTGAATAGTGCGCGCGAGGTCTTCGGTGCTGGCCGAAAATTCCATCGCCAGCACGGCTTCCCCGATCAACTCGGCCGCGAAGGCACCCAGGATATGCACTCCGAGAATCCGGTCGCTTTGCTTGTTTGAAATGATCTTGACCATTCCTTCCGGATGTCCTGCGGTTTGGGCGCTGATATTGGCTTCGAACGGAAATATTCCGATTTTGATTTCTTCGCCGGTCGCCTTGAGTTGTTGCTCGGTTTGCCCGACCCAGGCGATTTCGGGTTCGGTATAGACTACATTCGGGAAGAAGGCATGTCTGATGCCTGGTTGCTTGCCGGCGATGATTTCCGCGACCATGATGCCTTCTTCCGCGCCTTTATGGGCCAGCATGGGACCTTGAATCAAGTCGCCGATCGCGTAGACGCCGGGCAAATTCGTCATGTGTTGTTCGTCGACATGGACAAATCCATGCTCGTCGAGCAGCAGATCGGCTTCAGGGGCGGCCAGGCCGTCGGAATTGGGTTTGCGGCCCACCGCGACGATGAGTTTATCGACCGCGATCCGGTGTTCGCCCTCGGGATCTTCATAAACGACCGATACCTCCGCAGCCATTTTTCTCGCTTCGGTAACCCTGGCACAGGAACGGATCTCCAAGCCGTTTTTCCGGTACAGCGCCAAGGCTTCGCCGGCAATCTGACGGTCGACGAAACTCAGAAAATCTTTCTGTGCGTCCAGCAGTGTAACGTTCGAACCGAGCCGGCTCCAGACCGATGCGTGCTCCAGTCCGATGACGCCAGCGCCGATAATGCCCAGCCGCGCCGGGACCGAGTCGAAATTCATGGCCGCGCAGGAATCGACAATCGCATCTTCGCCCAGCGGCGCGGTCTCAAGGTCCAATGAACTCGAACCGGCCGCGAGAACGATATGTTCGGCAGCCAGTTCATAGGCTCGTACCGCGCGGTCGATTGGAGTGATTTCCACGATACGGTCCGGAAGCAATCTGCCGTGCCCGTGTACCTGATGAATCCGGTTGCAGCGGAACAGTTCGGCGATGCGTTCTGAAAGTTTCTGGACGATTTCATCTTTATGCTGGATCATGCGCGGTACATCCAGGCCGACACCGGACAGGAGGATCCCGTGGTCGCCGGCGTGCTCGCGCACCCTCCGGTAAAATTTCGCGGATTCCATCAAAGCCAGCGCGGGAATGCAGCCGGAATTGAGAAAGGTCCCGCCGAGTGAGGACTCTCCACTTTTACCGACCCCGTTGTCGACGCAGGCCGTTCTCAGTCCGAGCTGAGCGCACCGGATTGCCGCGATATATCCCGCCGGACCCGCGCCGATCACGATGACATCGTACTGCCGGATATCGTTGGCCATGATACTCACTCCGGTTTTAGAGTTTAAGCAGCAGCCGCACAGGATCCTCCAGACTTCGTTTGACGGCGACCAGAAATTGTACCGCCTCGCGGCCGTCGACGATCCTATGGTCATAGGTTAATGCCAAATACATCATGGGCCGCACGACGATTTCCGCGTTTTCGACCACCGGGCGTTCCTGAATCGCGTGCATACCGAGAATCGCACTCTGCGGAGGATTCAGAATCGGCGTCGACATCATTGAACCGAACACGCCGCCGTTCGTGATGGTAAAGGTTCCTCCGCTTAGGTCCTC
The DNA here is from genome assembly GCA_022616595.1 of Methylococcaceae bacterium. GTDB lineage: Bacteria > Pseudomonadota > Gammaproteobacteria > Methylococcales > UBA1147 > UBA1147. The sequence continues at coordinate 10,490 of JAKEEL010000036.1, read as the reverse complement.
ATAGCTGAGCTGACCTTCCTGGGCTTTCTTGCCGAACTCATTGACCTGCTTTTCGATCGCGGCGAAATCGAGCTGATCGGCATTCCTCAGAATCGGTACCACAAGCCCCCGATCCGACGCGACCGCGATGCCGATGTCGTAGTATCCATGGTAGATGATATCCTGCTTATCGATGGACGCGTTGACTACCGGAAATTGTTTAAGCGCCTCGGTCGCGGCTTTCACGAAAAACGACATGAATCCGAGCTTCACGCTATGTTTTCGCTGGAATTCCTCCTTTTGCCGATTACGCAATTCCATGACCGCCCGCAGATTGACTTCGTTGAATGTCGTGAGCATCGCCGCATTCTGCTGTGCCTGAATCAGGCGTTCCGCGATACGCGCCCTGAGCCGGGTCATCGGTACGCGTTGCTCCGGTCTGCTGTCCACTTCGCGGCCTTCGCCGAGCGCGGGAGGAACTACCGATGCAACCTGGTGAGGCTCATCGATCATCGCCGGTTCCGGTGTTTCGTGCTTTGCCGAATGCGATTCGAGATAGTCCAGCACATCGGTTTTGGTCAGGCGGCCGTTTTTCCCCGTACCCTGAATCTGGCTCGGGTCGATCTCGTTTTCCAGAACGATCCGCCGCACAGCCGGGCTCAGCACGCGAGTATTGTGCGCTTCGATTTCGGGCTGGACCGGAAGCGGGGCGGAATCGTTACTCGCGGTTTTTGGATTGTCCGTCCGAGCGGCTGCTCCGGCTTCGATGACCGCAAGCAAGTTCCCGCTGGTTACCGTTGCGCCGTTTGCCTGCATGATTTCGACCAGTACCCCGCTTTCCGGCGCGGGAACTTCGAGTACGACTTTATCGGTTTCCAGGTCTACCAGATTTTCATCTTTTTCGACCGCCTCACCGGCCTTTTTATGCCAGGTAATCAAAGTTGCGTCCGCAACCGATTCGGGTAGATTGGGTACCAGCACTTGTGTTTTCATCGAATATGGCAAGCCTTTGATGGATTTGAAAATACCGGAGGGACGGAGTATGTGGAACGGCCCCGAGCGCGCGACCCCGACGGCAAGCTTGCTCAGGAACGGGCTCTAAGTTTAGCGATTGGCGCAGCGTCTCGCAACAACCCCGGAAATACGCTTGCACGGAAACTAAATCGCTCATTTTTTCGTATTGCCGGCCCGGATTCGCGATTGGGAATCCAGTACCCGGGAGAGTAAAATCGGTCCCTCATTATTGCAAACGAACCCGCCAGGTTCCTCAAGTCCGCCGATGTCAGAAAAGAAATTAGTCATCAAACTGAAATACGGAGCATCCGCCCCGCGCGATAAACGACCCCACCCATCGCTTAGACCGCCCGATTATGAGTGGAATTACAAGCGGATAGCCCTCGTACTGGGGATCGGTCTGATCGGCCTCGTTTGGCTGACCTACTTTATCATCGACGCGCCGGAAAACCGAGTCGCCAAGCATGGCGCCGAATCGAAGGCCACGACGGCTACCCTGAACCGATCGAGCCAGCCGGTCTTGAGTACGTCCGATCGGCAAACGGCATCCGGGCGATCGCAGCAGAATTCCCGCACCGAAGAACCGCAAACCGTGAGCAGGTCGGGAACGGATGTCTCGCCTCACGCGGAAGGCTCGCGCGAGAATCGCAGCGACGCGGAAAAATCGAAGCAACTGGTCCGGGCGCAATTTGCCTGGGGCATCAAGGACAAGGAGCCGACCGGCGAAATCGGGTCCCCGGCGATTCTGCGGCCCAGTGATTCCGTGACCCTGTATTTCTTTTCCGAACTCGAGGGCATGAATGGACAAAGCGTCTCACATCGCTGGAGCCACGATGGCCGGGTGGCCTTGATCAAGGAATTCGAGATCCGCGGCGAAAATTGGCGGGTCTTTTCCAGCAAGCAATTGAATACCAAGCTTCTGGGCGAATGGAAAGTCACCGTCCGGGATAGCAGGGGGCAAGATCTCGGGGAATTCGTACTCAACGTTCTAAAACCGACGAAGCTGTCACGATAATTTTCAGGATCGCCGTACATCGGCAACGTGCTTCAGTCTTTCAGATCCATTTCGATCGCGTTTCGCAGCCCGGGATCGGCAGGCCTGACTGCTGAAGATGCCTGATCGTGTGCCGGGACCAACCAGAATAGGGCAGAATTTAGCAAAAAGTGTCACCTTTTTTTACAAAAGCAAAAACGAATTTGATCGGCTTCGATAAATCTATTTGATTCCCGGTATTTATTCTAAACTGGTATAATTATTGCTGAAATATTGATGCAGGATGTGGCGATGAAGGAGGCGGATCAATCGCGATCGATGCGCTGCGTACCTCGGCACATCCTACGATGTACTTCCACAGTAACGAAAACCTCTTGACTTGCTTTAAAGGAAGCGGATCCTTGAAAATGGAAATTTGACTCGATCAGGTGAACACCATGAACAGGTTATTTGGCTATATGAAAATCGGGCTGATTCTATTAGGAATTTACACCCTGTTTACGCGCGAATATTTGGTGCTGGCTTGCAGACGACTTCATCAGCGCAAACTGGCGCATACGCATAATTGATTAAATGCCGCGCGCTTGTTCGCGAGCGCCGGGGTTGTTCGGGTTGACCGTGCTCCGAGCGGTTTTCGTCCGCATCTTCAATTCATACAGTTTCTGTAGTATCGCGCCACGCTTTCAAGATCCCGCAGCGACGTTCCGGTTAATCCGCGAATCCTCTCCCGAAGCCACCGCGGTTGCCTTCGATCGTCCGGGGCGTTGTCGGTTTGCAATTTGATTCACCATCGAATACACTTCCAGTCGATTGCCAAAGGCATCGCCTGCGTGGTTATAATAATTTATAAAACAAACACATAATAATATTCGAGCGGCGCGTTCCGAGGCTTGGACTTGGCTCTTTCAAGGGTCTATCGCAGAGCGGTGAGGAGATCGAGAATGAATTCGTACACGTGGGCACCTGGACAGCTGATCAATCAGGCTCAAACCACATTCGTGGGTTTGCTCAGGGTCCTGTCGATCCCGATCGTGTTGATGCTGAGCGCGGCGTCCGGATTTACCACCTATTACGGGTTGTCCTTCTTCATTACGCCATGGATCGCGCTGATCATCACGATTGCGGTCCAGTCCATCATCGTGATCTGCTCTCTCGAAATTGCGAGTATCCACTGGCGTGCAAACCCCCTCCGGTATTTGCTCGTGAGTATTACACTGCTGGTTTCGGTCGCGGTTTCCGTGTCTTTTTCGTATTTCAAGTTCTATGAAATATCCGAGAAGGAAACCATCGAACTGCAACGCCTGGCGGCCATGAAGCAGTCGATCGGGGAGTATCTGAAAACCATTCTGGATGCGAAGGCGGCTCTGATCAAAGAACAACAAACCGTGGCTGATAAAGCCGGCGAGGAAGCGAATCTGGCTTTTCTGGGAACCCATCCTTCCATGAAAGAAAAACACCGCAACAAGGTCGGCCATGGACCATTTTGGGAACAGTATAATAAAATCCACCAAGACGAAGTTTCGAAAGTGGATCTGCTCGCAGAAAAGTTCAAGGTCCTCACCCGGCAGATCGGTGATTTCAGGATTCGGCTCAACAGCCTCGGCGGACGATCGGACATCAGCCAGGACGAATATCAGACGCTCGTTTCACAATACACCGCCGTGCAAAGTGTCTTTGAAAATATTATGAGTGACGCCGGGCACGCTTTTCCCGCGGCCCCCCTGTTATTGCCTTATGCCGAGTACACCCAGGGATTCAAGCCCTCGTTTGCGATGTGGCTGGCTTTTTCATGGTTCGCATTCGCGTGCGCCGCGATGGTGGATTTGTTCACGATCATTCTGTCCTACCGCTTGGAATTCACGGCTCCCGGTCCCTTGACCGAAGACGAGCAGGAACTGGCCTATCAGTGCCTGCGGGAATTCAAGGAACTCCGTATCAATCATAACGATGAACTGGAATTGGTGATCGAAAAGACCGAATTGGAGCGCGCCAGGAAGTATTCGGACTGGAACCGCTCGTTCGGCGCCGCCTATCTGTTGAACCGGGGTTACCTGAGAAAGATCGACGATCGCACCGTCGAATTCGCGCCGAATCTCTACCCGATCATCGCATCGCGCCTCGGAACAAGTCAGGTAGATCGCGCCTCGGTACAGGAAACCCCGCTTCGCGACGAACCGCCCCGGAGCTTGAAGGACACGGTCCAACGCCTTTATCATGAGCGAAGACGCTAAACGCGCGACCTTGCTGCCGATTCCGGAGTCCGAAGAAATCCGGGAATGGGATCCCGGCTTCGAGGGGGATCGATGGATCGTCGTGTCCCGATTCGGTCCATTCCTCAAGGTGTACAGAAAACCCGCCAAATATAGAAAACGCTTCTATCACCGGACCTTCAATCTTCCGGTTCGGGACTGGCTGATCGCCACCGAAGCGAAATTTCTAGCGGGCCTTTGTACCATGACGTCCAGGCTGGAAGTCCGTTTTCAACCGACGCTTCGCTATGCACAGGATAATCTGGAGGCTTTACCGGATCTAGCCGGACACATCATATCCAATTACGAAAGTATGCTGAAGGATGTGATGGAACGGGAATTGGTGCAGGCCGAGGCGGGCAACTGGGTCAAACAGGGTCTGGAAAGCGTCGAACGCTCGATCGAAAACGCGGTGAACGAAACGTTGGCGGTACAGAGCATTCAGTGCCGGGCGCGCTGTCAGCTGGAACCCGTGTTCGAGGATTTGGCCGAACAGCCCGTCGAATCCATGAGCGGCCACTTCGAGCGACAAGCGGCGTACCTCGAACTCATGCGCAGGAATCACGAATTCGAAAGCAGGCGCAGCCAGGAATTATTCCGCCACGCGGAGCAGAACGAACGCGCCGCGCTCGAACACCAGCGCAACCTGCTCGACCAGTTCAGACGGGACGAAGCGGTACGGCAGGCCAAGGATAAGGAGGAGTCGGAACGCATCTATGCGCAGCTCAAAGAAGAAGAAAAGCGCCAGGCGGCGCGTCGGGCTAGCGAGGAACGGCGCCATATCGAACGCATCGAGCACGAAAAGCAACTGCGCAAATTGGAGCTCGAAGCGAAACGGATGGAACGTGAAATGCGATTGCAGGCCACCGAACATTCAGACGATATATTGCGCCGTGAGATCGAAGTCTTGGTCCTTGAAAGGCAACGCAACAGCCTGGAAGAGGAAGTCGACGAGGTGGTGCGACAGTGGCAGCGTAAAAAGATCCGGGAAACGCCCGACGACCAGGAAGACGCGGATTTCGTATCGATACCGTCACCGGATTCGGTTGCCAAGGATTAGTCCGGCCAAGCGAGGATGCAACTTCAAGTAATGTGCCGGCTCTTGGATTCGAAAAGGTTTGTCAAGGTTTGGTTGTAGAACGTTGGCTTGGTATGACGAGAAATGCCTTATTTCACCGAACTGTTCAAATCACGGTATCGAGATTCCCTCGATTTTTTCCGAAGTTTTTACGACGATATCGCCGAATACGGTAATCCCGTCAAAGCCAGGCACGCGTTTTATTTTGTCCCTGGATTCAATGGCGCACCCGGACAGATTCGATTCGCGCTGAACAGCCTGGTCCTCGCCTTCGGCCCGGAGATTTACCTGCGTTGCCTGGATTCGGAGGATTTCTCCGCGAAAAAGCCGGTATGGGGAAAATATACCCCCCAGAGCATGGAGCGAAAACGCGCCGCTTTCGTCAAAGATATCATCGAACTTGGCGAACGATTCGAACATCTGACCGTGATCGTTTCGAGCAGCGGATTTTACGATTTTCTGGCCGGCTTCACGCAGCTTCCGGATTCCATCAAACCACGGATCAAACTGGCCTGGATCGCGTGTGCTCCGGACCGGTCCGAACCCAGCAAATGGGAACCCTTGTTCTATGCGCTCAACGGTTTCACATTGAACGGCCATCGCTGGTTTGCCTATCCCAACCACAATTGGCTCTCGTTCATCAATCCGGAATGCAATGCCAATATAAAATGGGCCTATGGTCCGCAGCGCAAAACTTTTTTCAAGAACGACCTGGAATCTCGTTTTTACGTCTGGGGATTGCTCTGGGATTATCTGAGCTTCGATTTGTATAACTGGGTTACCGGGAACAATATCGGACAGAGTCGATTTCCGATCGATATTGAATGCGCGGTCATGGTGGCGACCGAGGACGGATATTGGTTGGGAAAAGAAAAATCGGAAATCGAAAGCGTAGTCTATCGCTACTTAAGCAATGCAACGATTCTTTATCGGAAGACCACGCATCTTTGGGTTACCGTCCCTGAAAACATCAGCGCATTGATCCACGCATTGCATCCTGAAATCGCAACAGATGCATCCGAACGGCCGCCGTTCGTTGAATTCGGCACGGAAGGTTCGGTATAACCCTAGCCGATTCAAGGCCCGCATGTCCGATTCAAAATTCCGCGCCACGGTTATTGCCGCTTCGCGTTATTGTGGACCGCGGTGTTCCGGGTTTGGAAAAACCCTGTCTAATCCGGTGCTTTATGATCTTCCCAGTCGGCAAATGGAAAGGGCCGATCATCGCTGTTATAGGTCAGGAACAAAAGAATTCTGTAGATGTACAACGACAGCGTTTGGCCGAATTTAAGTGCGTTGCCGTTAGGCGAACCGGTGATCAGGCTCGATAGTATCTGAAGCAAAACCACCGCCCACAACAGGATCCGAACCAATCCCAGGATCACCGCGAAGATCAACATGAAAAATATCCGCTGCCATGTCCCGGTTTTTTTAAGGTTGGTCTGGATCTCGGTCGAATGAATCAAGACTTAGCCTCTCAACATCAATTCACGCAAATCGATTGCCGCGGCATTTGCCCTGGCGATGTGGTTGGCCATGGTCAGGGAGTAATTGGCGAACATTCCGAAGCCGTCACCGTTCAGGATCACCGGACTCAGTATTGCCGACTGGGAGTCCTCAAGCTCTTGAATGATTTGACGCAGGGTCGCGTTTGCGGCTTTTCCTCTCAAGGTTTTGGCAAAATCGATTTCGATTGCTTTGAAGAAGTGCAGCAATGCCCAAGCCGCCCCCCGAGCTTCCCAGAACACATCATCCACTTCCATCCAAGGCGTTTTGGTAATCGAAATTTTGTCGGTGGTCGGGTCATAGGTTTGCTTCTGTACCGAACTCGCGCTGAGCCGGTACGAATAATCTCCGAGCCTTTTGATGATAACCTGTAAATAATTGTCCAGGTTGTCGGCGCGAGCGTAGAAATGCGCGTTCAGTCCGCGCGGATTTCGGAGATCGTCCTGGTAACTCCGAAGATTCTCGATTCCCTTCTGATATTCGTCTTCGGTTGAAGGGAGCATCCACGAATCATGCGTAAAATAAAATAACGGCTCCGCCTTGGAAAGTTCGGGGTTCTCCCGGGATTGGGATTGCGAACGGGCAAAATGGTTACGCAACGCGGAAGCGCCGTCCCGGACCATGACGACGACACCATACTCCCAGGACGGCATGTTATCGATCAATGATCCCGGAAAGATATCGTTCGACAGGTAGCCGCCGTTTTTATTGAGCAGGGTTTCGGCGACCGCGGCCAATGTATTCACTTGTACATAACCGACTGGTAATTGCTCAGAATTTTCCAAGTCTGCGTTATCCAAGGCGGTTTTAACAACGTCAAACGGATCGGGTTCAAGGCTGACAAAAGTGACGTATGCGGTATAGATGAGTAGCAAAATCGCCAGCGAAACCGTCAGTGACCATATCAAACCGCGGCTTTTCATGGTTGCCAACGCGGATTTACTTTGTCCGCTGGCAATGGAACTTTGCCAAGTGGCTTTGTTTTCAAACTTAGACATATCTTAGGCTGTATCCAGTTAATGAATTGATTCTGATAGGAATCTGGTTGTTACCTTGATGCAGGTTCCGTCAGCATAAGAAAAGAGATCAACCGGAATGTCAGACTACCGGTCGAAAGATATGCATAGCTTAACAAATTTTTCAATGTCGCGCTGAAGTTATCACACACTGCACCGGGTTTGCCCGGGAGTTATGCTAGAGTCGAGGTCCGGCGCGGCGGCCTAAGGTGTGATCATTTGTCAATCATCATTCCATTGCTGATCGACCCGGCGCAAGCGCAAGTGAGCGCTTTCAATTTCCCCGGCACCGGTCGCGAGTCCTTTTTTTTCAATGACTCCGAACGTACGTTCTGAAATGCGCATTGATGATCAGATGGCCTTATTCAATCCGGCCAGAATCGCTTTCTGCATCGACTCGACGACGGCCAATGGATCGCTCGCGTTTCGAATCGGACGACCGACCACGACATGATCCGCACCATTGAGAATTGCCTGTTCCGCGCTCGCGATCCTGCGTTGGTCATCCTCTTGGTCCAATATATTCGCCCCGGGGCGGATACCGGGAGTGACCACGAGGAAATTGTCCCCGAATTCCTGCCGGATCTGTTTCGCTTCGAGTCCCGATGAAATGATCCCGTCGCAACCGATCGTTAAAGCCTTTCGAGCCCTATGCAGGACGAATTCGCCGATTGAACATCCAAGGCCCATGTCCCTCATATCCGATTCATCGAAAGACGTGAGCAAAGTCACCGCCAGAATTTTTGCCGCGCTTTTTTCTTCACAAGCCGCCTTGAGAATCGGTTCGTTGCCATGCACCGTAATGAATGTCGCATTCCTGTTTTTGAGTTCCTGAACCGCGAGGCGCACGGTCTCGGGTATGTCAAAGAACTTCAGATCCACCATCACCTTGTGCCCGCGATTCAGGATCATCTCGATCACGGGGTACCAGCCGGCCATGAACAGTTGCAGCCCGACTTTGTAAAAACGGATATGGCTTTCCAGGCGCTTCACCCATTGCTCCGCTTCTTTCAGACTGTCTACGTCCAATGCGAATATGATCCGCTCATCAATTGGAATATTTTTTATTTTCATCGTCTTCGCAACCAATTATGCGTGAATTGTATTTATTTCTATCGTGCCGAACGATTATTTCGAGTGCTATTATCAATATCAACCTTTCCCATAGGCGACTGCAAGAATGGGTATGCGTTTCGATCCGGAACCTAATTCCCGGCAGGAGGCGCGATTTTATATTGTACGATTGAAACCGGTTTCAGCGCGGAAGGAATGACCCCCGAACTCACGACACGGTTCCGGCCCGAGGTCTTGGCGTCGTAAAGCGCGTGATCGGCGAATTCGATGAGCCGGGCCGGATCGAACTTAGTGCCCTTGCCGTGGCGTTCCGGTACGAAGGTCGCAACCCCGACGGAAACAGTGATTTTGACCAATCTATTATCTGCCGTGGTAATGACATGATTTTCGATAGTCTGGCGGATCCGCTCCCCGACTTCAATCGCGGTCGGTTCCGGGGCGCCGGACAATAACGACACGAATTCCTCGCCGCCGTAACGGGCAAGTACATCGCTGTTACGCAGCTGCGAGCGGATTTCCCCCGCGATTTCGGCCAGCACCCGGTCTCCGACCTGGTGGCCGTAGGTATCGTTCACCGATTTGAAATAATCGATGTCCAGAAACAGACAAGACAAGCTCTCCCCGCTGCGTTGTACGCGATCGATTTCCTCGCCGATCCGCTGATCGAAGAAGCGGCGGTTGTTCACGCCGGTCAAGGTGTCGATCAGACTGGTCCTGCGCAACAATTCAAAATTCAGGGTATTCTCGAGACAGACCCCGAGGATACTGCAAAGGCGTTCCAGAAAATCAGTCCCCATCTGGCTGGTAAACCTTTCCTGGTCCAAACTGCCGAGATGCAACGATCCGAGGTAACGCCCGCGGCGTCTGAGCGGAAGCATCGCGACACTGACGGGAAATTCCTGACCGTGCATGAAAAAGGAACCGCATTTGTCCTTGCGATATTCGCCAAGGTAGGGTCTGACCGCCGGTCCGAAAAGCTCGCACAGAACTTGGTCATTTTCCAGCAACATCAATCCCGGGGTTTGTTCCACGAACATGCCGTCTTCCCTCAGAAAGCCCGCGAGTTCCTGCTTTTCATCGACAAGACAGAAGGTAATCAGATCCAGATCAAAAACGCGGCGGGTGTCGTCGAGGACATGCTCAATCAGTTCGAACAGGGCGTTCAGGCCCAACAGGTTCATTTCCAGCTTTTGGAACCTGCGGGATTTGAGATCGTTCTGCTGGACACAACTCAACATTCCATCCAGATGACTCTGCAGCACGCATAATTCGGTATTCAGTTCATCCACGGATTCGCTCAAGGGGGCCAATTGTCTGAAGTTACTTGGGTTTTGGATTCAGGATTCGATGAGCGCGAGAAATTCTTCTTCCTGGATCGTCTTGACGCCCAGCGATCGTGCTTTTTCGGCTTTCGAGCCCGGATTTACTCCGAGTACCAGATAATCTGTTTTCTTCGAAAGACTGTTATTCATTTTAGCCCCCGACGCTTTAATTTTCAGGGCGGCTTCATCACGCGTCATAGAGGCTAAGGTTCCCGTGAGCACGAAACTCCTTCCCTGGAGCGGGCGGGACGATTTCCC
>JAKEEL010000239.1 GCA_022616595.1 Methylococcaceae bacterium | reverse complement strand
GGAAATCCTCTAATCGGGCCGTCGGCACGACGTTGATTCCGTGCTGCTTCAAATGGCGGAGGGTCTCGAGCTTCGCCGCGGTCAGCGCGATTGCTTCGGCCGGACTGTTCAGCAGTATCTTTCCGCTTTCCCGGACATCGCGACACAACTTTTCCAGGACCCCGCCGGTTTCCGGGGCAATCGGCCAAACCGCGTCGACATTCAGCATCGCGGCCTTCCAAATCACATCAAACTCATGTTCCGGAACAATCCGAATCCATTCAGGATCAGGCTGTCCAGGCTCCGCGCGCCGCGATACCAGACGCGCATCCTGCATGACCGTTAAATGAATTCCGTCAATTCCGGCCAGGTCGGCCAGCAGGGCCTGCAACATACAATTCCCCTCGCGGGCCAGCGACCGCGGGATCGATTCCCTGATCAGACCTCCCCCGGTAATATATTCGAATAAAAGAATCTTCATGGCTCTGCTTTGGAAATCATACCGGTCATCGACATCAAAGGCGGAAGGGCGGTTCATGCGAAGCAAGGATTTCGCGAACGCTATCAGCCGCTCGCGACACCGCTATGCCCGGAGGGCGATCCGTGCGTGCTCGCAGAGACGCTGCTGTCACTTTATCCGTTCAGGACGATGTACATCGCGGACCTGGACGCATTGATGGGGACGGGTTCCAACCTCGAACTGATTCAAAGTCTGGTTTCGCGTTTTCCGACAACGGTGTTTTGGATCGACCAAGGCTTGAGCCATTTGCGATCCAGCGATCCGACAGAATCAGCCTGGATCACCGTGCTCGGTAGCGAATCCTTGGTCGGATCGGATCTGACGATCCTGTCCAAGCGGCGCGATCGATTGGTTCTGTCTCTGGATTTTTCGACATCCGGATTGCTCGGACCTGAAGTTCTGCTTGAAAACGACCGCTTATGGCCGGATAGGGTCATCCTCATGAATTTGAACTGCGTAGGCGGGGAAAACGGTCCGGACTGGCGGCGTCTCGGATATTTCAGAAGAAAATGGCCAAACCAAAAGTTTATCGCCGCGGGTGGAGTTCGCCACGAAGACGACCTTCAAAAACTTGCATCAGCAGGCTTTACAGCGACCCTGATCGCAACCGCCCTGCACCGGTCCGCTATCGGTATCCCGACCATTCGGCGAATGATGTCCGAATAATCGGCTCCGGCCGACGTTCGCGATTGCCCCGGCAAGCACAGCCGGGGCAGCGTTTCAGTCGGCGAACGATTAAGCGTGTGCCGCGAAAGGATGTTGCATGGATCCTTTCTTAGCCACGACGTCAGCAGCGGTCGGAGCACCACGAACAGCCCGTTCCAGGGCTTCTTTGGTCGCCGCATAATTGTAATCCTGGATCTTCGCGTCGTCTTCGGCCAACCAGTGAATGAAAACACCGACACAGATGAACAGATCGTCCGCTTCGGAAGCGGGAATCGTGCCGTTCTCAACGCAGTCCGCGACCGCCATCGCGACACCGCGCTGCGCCGGACCAAACATCTGAACGGCTTGCTTGGAACCCTTGATGGTTACTTTGTTGAACATCACGGTCGCAGGTTTGGCCATCAGGTTCGGCGCAACCACTGCCAAAAGACTCGAGAAGCCGTCTTTGTTGTTGGTCAGACAGTGCGTGAATGCAGTTTCTACGGCGCTGCCGCGAGGCCCGATCATCAAATCGATGTGTGCGACTTCATTACCGTCCCCCTGCAGACTTTCACCTACCAGTGTCTTGTTGATTGCCATGTTCTTTGTCTCCTCTGACGAAAAAGAAAAAAATGAAAGTATCTTATCAAGAAATGACATTGTTATAGTCTCCTTAATTTGGTATTTAGAAACAATGTCCATGTTTATACACTACCCGCTATCCTTGGCCGAAGTACCGAACGACTCCGCCAAGCTGTTATCGAGCAGCCGTTCCAAGCGCACAGCCAGTAATGTCGCCACCGTGAGATCGGCTGTTGTGCCCGGATTGATTCCGGCATTCTTGAACTCTTCATCCACTTCCATCAGATGATCCATCAGTCGTTCAGGATTGTCGGAGGAAGACAACCTCTCGTTAAGAGAAGTCATCCTCGTGGTTACCATCCCGGTATACCGGTTACCGTACTTGCGTTCAATGTGACTGTCCGGGATCTGGCCGAGCAGTGCTGCGAACACGGCGACTGCCGCCCAGATCTCATCCCCCCATTGTCCGAGTGCAGTATGATACCTGCTTTTAGCGGTTTCGAAAACATCCCGATACCCGGAAACGTATTGATATGCAATGCGATCCCGGCCGGACGCGATCCGCATTGCTTCCTGAAGGGAAACCCGCGGCCTGGAATGTACATCTTCTTCGGTCGATTCGCCCAATCCCGCAGGTTTGGCGAGACGAATCCCGCGATAAACCCATTCGGCGTCGTCCACTGTGGTCGTATCCAACACGGTACGCAATCGATCCCGCAATTCCCCATCCAATTTCTTTTGCATCGCTTCCAGCAGCGGGGCGCACAACAATACGATTCCGAGATTCGTATTGCAGCGCACGCGATCGGCTGTTTTTTCCAGCGCATGATAGATTTTCCGGCCCAGCGAAAGACGCGCATCGACCAAAGGGTCCGCGCTGACTTCGGCGCTTGCCCGGAAATCATCGACGGTCATGCCGTGACCTTCGGAATACACACTGACATTGCCAGGCTTGAATGCTTTGATTTCGCATTCACAGGCCTGCAGATAGGCGTCCCGCAGACTGGTTGGATCGATGCGACCGGCTGTCACAGCACCGCGGCCTGATCGCCGCGCGAATCCGGACACAAGCCAAGAAAATCGTCCGCGAGCATCCGCGCGATATCGATCTTCGCCACGCTTTCCAGTCCCTTCCAGGCCGGAATGCTGTTGACCTCGATGACGCTGTAGCGGCCCTGGGCGTCGCACATGATATCGACACCGCCATAATTCATCTCCAGCGCCGACACCGTGTCTTCCGCAAGTTTCCGGAGTCCGCCATCGAGCACGGCAATTTCACAGCGCGCACCCTGGGCGACATTGTTCAACCAGGTCCTACCATAGCGCCGCATCGCGCTTTGCGCCTTGCCATGGATCACGAATACGCGCCAGTCACTCGACGCCGAATGGCCGTTTTCAACAAATCGCTGCAAGTAGAAAATTCCGCCGCTCGACACCAGCCGGCCCAGATCGTCCGTCGATTCGAGTTTTTGCAATCCTTGACCTTGAGAACCGAATATCGGCTTGGCGACCAGACGGTGCCCGGCCGCGAGCTCACGCCGCGCAATCCCGAGTGCCTCGCTGTTGATCGGGGTCACCCAGGTCGGCGGAGTCGGGATTCGGGCCTGCTGCAACAGAAAACTGGTCATGGCTTTGTCGACGCTGCGCTCGATGGCCCGGGCGTCGTTATAAACGACGATCCCGAGCCGCTTCAGGGCATGCAGAATATCCAGATAGTGAACCACCTGTTCGAGCGAGCCTCCCGGCACTCCGCGCACAAAAACCCCGTCCGGAAGGACCGTCTCGAAGCTTGGCATTCTGACCGGCAGAGTACCGGGTTCGACGATAATCCGGCATTCCGTAAGCGAAACATAACGGGATTCGAAACCCTGCGCTCCGAAGGCCTCCCTGAGCCTCGCGCCGTGCCATCCCGGATCATCCGTAATGATCGCGATTCGAGCCATTCTGGAACCGTTCGATCAAGCGCCGAAGGACTTTTCAAGCAGTTCCAGATCGAGTTTCCCGCCGTGGAAACTGCGCCCGGATTCCACCGCCGAGACGATCACACTGGCCGGACTGAACAGCATCGGGTCGATCTTGAAAAAATCGTACTCGTATTCCTTGAAGATTTGCGCAAAGGGCTTGCCGTAATCCTTGGAAACCGAACTCGGCAATTCGGCCGCGAGTCTTTCGGCGGCCTCGTCACTGCCGCGCACGAACAGGTGAACCTGACCCGCGAAAAGGATCGCATCGTTGGTCCTGCCCATCGCCCGGATGAAATCGGGTGCGGGCGGACAAAGCGGCGCACTGCCGCTGCCGTCAAGAATGTCAGACAACGGAAAATGCAGCGTGTGGGCCTTGTGCATCGCGACTTCCAGAACCCTGGCCACGACCTGCAAACTGCCCGCGAGACTGCTGGTCGGGGTCAGTATGATGGTCAATCCGGATGGTTGGATCCCGCAATCGCTCGCGATTTTCTCGATCAACTCGAGCGGCGGAACCTGATCGACCTCCATCACCAATGCGGTCTCACCGGATTCGTCCCGGTACCCCAGTTCCCCGAACAATTCTTCCTTCACACACAACGCACGCGCAGGACCCGAGCCGAGCGCATAAAAAGAGCCCTTCCCCTTGCCATGCGACAGGCTCCAACCCGCATATTGGCTGCCCAGGCAGGCCAGCACCGGATTCCCGGTATGCACATTCACGGTCAAAGGCCAGCGGCCCGCATAAGGGCTGTGCGTCAATGTCACGGTTCCCATTCCGCCAAGACAGATTTCCGCGACCAAACGGCCTGCCTCCAAGCCCCCGTCCGCTTGGATACCCGCATCGACAATGGTGCAGCCGTTATCCAGTCTCGAAACCTGAAGGCGGAATTTTTCCGCGTGATCGACGAGTTCCTTGACCAAGGGGCGAACCAGTTGATTCAAACTGGGCTTATGTTTTGTTAGGGTCATTGGATTCCACTCTCAATGGTCTGCAAGATTCAAAGTGCGGTATTCTACCCTGCTTTGACCTTCCGGCCATCACCTATTATTCTCGACGAATCGGAAGAAGTGATCGCGGATCTGTTGTTTGCGATGCAAGAGCAAGGCTCTGAGCGCTTTTCCCGAGGCGGCATCCGCGGTCACCGTACAGAGGGGTTCGCCCGCGGCGATTATTGTACCGGGCATCGGCCTGTCCACCGTCCAGTTCGGCCATCGCAGATCCTGTCTTGGCACGCATGATCGGTCCGCAAATACGATTTCCAATCCTAAACACCCGAAGGTCTCCGGATTCGGCCCGCGCACCTCCAGATTTCTGACCGCATGAATATGCTCGGCCAACAGTCCCAACGGGAAGCGGTCGTCGTAAAGCATCAGACTGGCGCCGGGCCGCGGATTCAGTTCCAACACCTTGCACTCGCCGTCCTCGATCAGGAAATCCAAGCTGTTCAAACCCACGAGCGATGCGGAGTTTACTAACTTGTTCGCATGTTCGCCGAGCTGGACTTTTTGTCGGTTCGTAAGTTCGGCATGATTCATGACTCCCGAGAACCGATAGGGCGATCGCGCATCCGGTCCCGCGGTCCATTGCGTATTGAACCCGAGGATCCGCGCCTCGCGGCGATTTGCAAGGAACAGCACCGACATCGCGGGCCCGCCGAGTCGCTTCTGGTAATACCCGGTGCCGTCATCGGGGCAGAGCCCTGCGGGCAGAACGCCCCTGCCGCCTTCGGTAAAGGGGATCTTCCAGAGCCAGGCAGTCGGATTCTCAGGGATCGTGAAACGCGTTTCCGGATAGGGAATCGACAAGCTGTCCAATAGCTTGAAAAAAGTCCCGGGGTCATAGAGCATCCTCAATGCCGACGGCGCGTTCCCGACCAGGTCGGCGATCTCGGCGATATGCTCGACCAAATCCGGACGGGTATCGATTCCGCTCCCGTATACGAGCCACGGCCTGCCCCTTTCCGCGACGATCGTTTTGAGTGCTCCGAGAACCGGCCCTGCTTCGAGCGAGGGCAAGCCGATGCAACACGCGACCTCGCGCGTGTCGCTGTCCGCGAAAAGATCGATCGCGACAGGGCGTAGCCCCGAGCGTGCCGCGGAAACGGCCAACATCCTCGCGGACAGACCGATCACTACGAGCGGCGGTTGCGGGCCGGGATGCTTGATTGCAGATGAACTTTCAGTTCCGATTGCTGTTCAACCGTACCGGCGTTCGTTCTTGCAATGCCAGGCGTTGATTCGTGAAGCTGGTTAGTCCACCCTCGTTTTGCGCACTTACGATGCGAAAGCTCAGATTCGGCCGATCGCGCGACAGGCGGCCGATGCTATCCACGAGTTCACGTGCGCGGGCCTCGTTTTGGACGGCGCAGAAACCGGTGGGGCCCCATGAGCTTTGCCCCATCGCGACCGCACCGTGTTCTCCGAACCAAGCGATCGCGGCCTCGACATCCCGGCTCATGAAACGCCCGCCCTGGGCAGGGGCGAAATAATCTCCGACGGATTGCTGGATCTCGGTAATCGCCTGTCCGAATCCGATGATATCCTGCTCCGCCAGCGCCGGAAGTCCCTTCATCAGCAGCAAATGGCAGATTCTCGCCGCGCTGGTTTCAGGAAAGGATCGCAGACGTTGAAAGGCCTCGATTTCCCGCGCGCCGTTCAGTCCCTGTGCCCGTTTGTCGAACACCAGGATGAACCGCCATTCACAGGGAACCTTTATTCTGCAGATAATCGGCGGGGTTTCAGTTCCCGTGGCCCGGCCGCCGTCCACGATCAGCCCGCCCTGTTCAAAAGTGCCGATCCCGATGCCGGAGCGCGCACCGCGCTCGGTCAGACACGCGACTTCCCGCACGGTCAAATCGAGATCGAACAATTTACCGATCGCGAATCCGATCGCGAGTGACATTTGCGTGCCGGAACCCAATCCTACATGCTCCGGGATCACCTGGTCGATTTCGACATGAACACCCTCCGAAATCCGAAGCGCATTCAAAAACTTTTGCGTGGTCTTGCGAACCCGCTCCGATTGCGGGCCGGTCACCTGCAAATGATGGGTCCGGCGCACCGTTATCCGCGTACAAATTTCGTGCAGCGCCAGCCCGATACTGCCATATTTTCGGTTCAGGCTCGCACTTGGATCCAAAAACCCCATATGGAGGCGTGCCGGAGCTGCCACGCTTACACTGTCTATACTATTCACGAACCAGTCGCACAGATCTATTTGACTTCATAGGAATATTGAATAACTTTCCAGACTGGACGATCGCCCGTGAAAAACAGGCGGACCCTTTCAAAGTGCGCAGTCAGAATCAGCCCGGTTCCCGCGGCGGAGGCCTCCCGTTTTCGACCCGCGAATTTTTCCGATCGGTGAAAAACGCAGAACTGCCCGCATTTTCTAAGAACGCCGCTTAAATTTCACAACCCGCTTCCGGCTTCGGAAAAACTCTGCGAATTATATAACGATCCAATCGGTTTTTTCCAGCCGGAACACATATTTGGGCACATTATTACGCCTGCTTCGGCAGTCTTCTCTGAATCTCTTCGCCGATCTTCATAAAATCGCCCGTAACTTTTTAAATTATATTTCACATTCATGTCGGAAGTATTACTATAAAACCATGTTCAAGCGCTTAAAGACCCGGTTTCAAACGGAACTGCGCGACCCTGGCGCCACCTGATCCCGGTCCGAAGCGTGGCGGTACCGCTGGATGCAAACCCAAATTCAACCATCACACGAATTCGATCGACCGAAGTCGGTACCGCGATCCGGATTCGTTCCGTCAAATCAGACGAGGAGTCGAACAAATGAGCTGGAGAGAACGCAAACACGAAGAAACCTACACCGAAGAAGAGATCGAAAGCCGATTAAAGGACGAGTTGCCGAAATGGAGCTACGAAAATGGCTGGATTCGCAGGAAATACAAAACCAGCGGATGGAAAGGAACCCTGATGGTGGTCAATACGGTCGGGCATTTAGCGGAAGTCGCGTTTCATCATCCCGATCTGACCGTTTCCTACGCGTTCGTAATCGTTAAATTGATGAACCACGCCGCGAAAGGAATCACCAACAAGGATTTCGAGTTGGCTCGTAAAATCGAAGACGTCATACTGTGGCAACCGGCCAAGGAAGGGGGATCCCTCGAAGGAACGCCGGACGATCCGCGCTTCAAATACATTAAATACGATTAAATCATCGGTCTCGATTTCGAAACGCGCGGCTTCGTTGTATCTCTGGATACGCCGCACCTAGTCGTCCTGGTTTTGACGCTGGCCTCGGCGCTGCTGTTTTTCGCCGCCGGAACCCGCCCCCGAAGCAAGCTGGATGTGTGGCTGCGTATCGGGTTGGTGCAGCTATTGAGCGCAGCGGCACTCGCGGGCTGGCTGTTGCCCTGGCAAGCCGGTTACCTGGTCGTGCCCGTATCGCTGTGTGACCTGGCCTTGTTCGCAGGGATCGTGGGTCTTTGCAATCCGGACCGTCAAGGCGCCTGCCAATTGCTGTATTTCTGGGGTCTTGCCGGCGGGCTCCAAGCGCTTCTGACACCCGATCTCGCTTATTATTTTCCGGAACCCGGTTGGCTGCAATTCCATGCCCACCATGCGGGTCTGGTGCTCTGCGCTTGCTATCTCGCATCGACCAAGCGGATTCGTCCGACTTGGCGGTCGGCGGGGCTGGTTTGGGCGATCACGAACGGATATGCGGCGGTCGCCGGCCTGATCAATCTGGCTTACGGAACCAACTTCGGTTACCTGTCCCACAAACCGGCACGACCGAGCGTCTTGGATTATTTCGGGCCGTGGCCCTGGTACCTGATTGCGATGGAGGCAATCGGCACCGTGTCAATCGTGCTTTTGACCATTCCGCTGCTCAAGCGCCGATGAATCTCTGGATATTTCGCCTCGCTGACTTTAGAATGCGGCGGAGTCCTGTGTTCATTCAAATACATAGCTATAGTTACGGAAAGGACACACTCCACCAGCAGCGATCCCGCCGATCGGAACTCCGACCCCGGGTGTATCTCGATCCGCAGCAAGTTTTGATCGTCCCCGCGTATATGTAATCGTGATTGTTCCAATAACCAGAGCGCGAAATATTTCATGAATACCTTTGTGCAGCCGGTGATTTTGTCCGGCGGATCGGGAACCCGTCTGTGGCCGCTCTCGCGCGGCTCCTACCCCAAACAATTCCTGCCGTTGCATGGATCGGACTCATTGCTCGCGGCTACGGTCCGCCGCTTCCGCCATGTGCCGGGTCCGGGCGCCGGACTGCGAATTTTGCCGCCCTGCGTGATCTGCAACGAGGCGCACCGTTTTCTGGTCGCGGAACAACTGCTTCTCGCCGAGTTCGATCAGGGATCCATCGTTCTCGAACCGTTCGGCAGAAACACCGCACCGGCCCTGACGCTGGCGGCTTTGCTGGCACTGCATGACGATCAGGATCCGGTTCTCGCGGTCCTGCCTTCCGATCACCTGATCCAGGATGAAGCCCGTTTCAGGGAACTGATCGTGCACGGCACCGAATTGGCCCGCAATGGCTGCGTGATTACGTTCGGCATCGTCCCGACCCACGCCGAAACCGGTTTCGGTTATATCCGGAAAGGTCCGGCGCTCGACGAAGTGACCGCCGAACTCGCTCGGTTCATTGAAAAGCCCGACCGGGAAAAAGCCGAGGAGTTGATACGCAGCGGAAATCATCTCTGGAATAGCGGCATATTCATGATGAGCGCATCCGTATGGATCGAGGAAACCAAAAAACACTGCCCTGCCGTCCTCAGCGGATGCGAGGAATCGCTTGCCAAGGGCCGGCGTGACGGATTCTTTTTGCGTATAGATCCGAGTGCCTTTGAACACTGTCCGAATATTTCAATCGACCATGCGGTCATGGAGAAAATCGCGGAATCGAAAAACGGACCGCGCGCGGTCGTGATCCCGATGGATGTCGGCTGGTCGGACCTCGGCTCGTGGTCGGCGATTCGTGAAATCAAGGCACGGGACGAGCACGGCAATTTCACGCAGGGCGATGTGTTCGCGAAAGATACCCGGAATTCCCTGCTCTATGCGCAGACCCGCTTGCTCGCGACGCTCGGAGTCGACGAACTGATCGTCGTGGAGACCAAGGATGCGGTGCTCGTCGCGCACAAAAACAGCGCGCAGGACATCAAGTCGGTCACCGACTATCTGAAACATGAAGAACGTCCCGAACACGAATTCCACCAGCGCGTTCACCGGCCTTGGGGCCACTATGAATCGATAGACAAGGGGCCGCGTTACCAGGTCAAACGGTTGACCGTAAAACCGGGTGCGTCATTATCCTTGCAGATGCATCATCATCGCGCCGAACACTGGATCGTCGTGAGCGGAACCGCGCGCGTTACGCGCGGCGAGGAAAGCTTTCTTTTGAGCGAAAACGAATCCACTTACATTCCTCTCGGAGTAATGCACCGGCTGGAAAACCCGGGAACCCTGACGCTCGAAATCATCGAAGTCCAATCCGGCAGCTACCTCGGCGAGGATGATATCGTGCGCTTCGAAGACCGCTATAATCGTGTAGAACTCCCCGCCAAAAACTAACCATCTTGCAGGAATCATGGCTTTACACTGCGGTATCGTAGGCTTGCCGAACGTCGGCAAGTCGACCATCTTCAATGCGCTCACCAAGGCGACCATCGCGGCGGAAAACTACCCGTTCTGCACCATCGATCCGAATGTCGGTGTGGTTCCGCTGCCCGATTCGAGACTGGAAAGTCTTGCCGGTATCGTACATCCGAAACGGGTCGTTCCGGCAACCGTCGAGTTCGTCGACATTGCAGGATTGGTCGCCGGTGCGTCGAAAGGTGAAGGGCTTGGAAACCAGTTTCTCGCCCATATCCGCGAAACCGACGCCATCGCTCACGTGGTTCGCTGCTTCGAGGATGAGAACGTGATCCATGTGGCCGGAAGGATAAAACCACTCGAAGATATCGAGGTGATCAACACCGAACTGTTGCTGGCCGACTTGGCGACGCTTGAAAAGGCTCTTTTGCGGGCCACCAAGGGCTCAAGATCCGGGAACAAGGACGAACTGCTCCGAAAACTACTGCTGGAAAAGGTTGCGGCGCACTTGGACTCGGGGCATCCGGCCCGTTCCATGCCGCTCTGTGAAGAGGACCTTAAGGTACTCAACGAATTGCACCTTTTGACCCTGAAGCCGGCCATGTATCTTGCCAACGTGCGGGAAAATGGATTCGATGAAAATCCGCTGCTGGCGGACGTCAAAAGCCTGGCGGCCGACGAAGGTGCAGAGGTGGTTCCAATTTGCGCGGCATTGGAAGCGGAAATCGCCGAACTCGACGATGCGGAAAAGTTCGAATTTCTTGCCGATTTGAGTCTCGATGAACCGGGACTCGATCGTGTCGTCCGGGCCGCGTACAAACTCCTCGACTTGAGGACCTATTTCACGGCCGGTCCGCAGGAAGTCCGCGCTTGGACGATCCCGGTCGGCGCAACGGCGCCGGAAGCCGCCGGTGTGATCCACACCGATTTCCAGAAAGGCTTCATCCGCGCGGAAATCATTTCATACCGGGACTATGTCGAGCTCAATGGCGAACAGGGCGCGAAGGATGCAGGCAGGTGGCGGCTGGAAGGCAAGGACTACGTGATGCAGGACGGCGATGTCGCGCATTTTCGATTTAACGTATAGCCGGTCGTTGTCGAACCCCCCGCGTGATTGTAACCGATAGCTTTCGCCGTCCCTGGTTTTTCGCTTGACCTATGGTAGAGTTCGGTTCCGCCCGATTCCCATGCACCGAGCTCTCGATGAACCCGTGGAATCCACTTATTCGAGGTTGATGGAGCCTTCCGATTGGTGTTTGAAATCCAGATCGGGCAACTCCAAAGTCATGCGAACCGCCAGGCTCTCCGAACCGGTCAGCCTGCCGTCGCTGATGGCTGCTTCGACCACGTGCTCGATCGCCCGCTGCGAGCTGATTCCGACTTTTTTCAAAAATTTACGAATTTCGATATTCAGCGTGTCTTCGTTCATTGTCGATTCTCCGATCCACGCGCATTCAACGCAGTAATAAGCGGATTATACTCGTTCGACCGGTGCCATCGTATCGGCATCGCCTCGAATGCTAAAAAACCGGAATTGGGTTGCTAATCCGATTGCTTCAGGACTTTTCATGAATTCCCGCTTGCTGTATTTGATCAGTCCGAAAGCCGGATCGGCGACGTGAACGTGCTTGGTATTCAAGGCATGCACGACCACGAAATGCTTCTGCTGCCAGTGCGCGATACAGGGCAGCGGGACTTCATGCTCCAAGGTCCTCATCGATGCCCGGATCGCGACCGTTTTCAGATTGAAATTTTCGGCCGCATCGGCGATTCCTCCCAGCGTGACGCCCGAGCGGGTGATTCCGCATTTCTCCCGCAACTCATCGATCGGCAATATCCTCCCGTAGTGACGTGCGATCATGTGCAGGCAGGTAGGACCGCAATCCATGGCATCCAGTTGTTTCTGAAACGGGAATCTGGCCATTGTGGCTTCTGAATAGTCGTAGGTATCGCGCCGGGTAAAATAGTTTCCGTTTCGCAAAATCGATTTGAATGAACAGCTTATCACCGAGTTGTTCCTTCCACCTTTCGCAGATCAAATAGGCATAGGCGGATTCAGTACGGTCGGGACTATCACCGGCCAAATTGTCGTTGGCAAAGCCGCATCCTTCCAAAGGATGAATCTGCAATGACTTTGCCCCTTGTTGCAACGCAAAGTTAACTACCCAATCCAGTTCATCGAGATTGTATTGGGTAAGCGTGAAAATGAAACCAAATTGAATCCCGGACCGTCTCAACTTTTCCAGATTGGCGGCCATTTTTGGAAAGGCCGTTCGCGAATTGCGCATCCTGTTGTGGGATTCCGGGATACCGTCGAGACTGATGGCGATCGTATCGACCACGTCCTTGAGTTCGGCTAAACGCCGTTCATTCAAAAGCATTCCATTGGTCGCAATGGCGGTTGCAAGGCCCAGATTCTTTCCGTGCTTCAAAACCTCCGCCAGCGGTTTGTATAAGAGTGGTTCTCCGCCGGAAATG
>JAKEEL010000238.1 GCA_022616595.1 Methylococcaceae bacterium | reverse complement strand
CGAAGGTTCGAGGGTATTCGGCGCTCGTCGGAAGGCTGCTGTCGTCTGCCACGACGACACACTATACCTTGTGGCTGGGGGAGTAAAGTGCATACCCATTTTCTGAAAAACGTCGTATTTTGGGTCGGGGGGCTAAACGGTTACGTAGGGAGTGTCTATTCCCTTTGTAACATATAAGCATTTTATCCGTCGTGCGCAGCATGACGGATAAAATGCTTATATGTTATGACGATTTCGCCGGTGCCAAATTGCACCGCCGACCTGATTGAGTTTGGGCGCCTTGGACGCCGGATCTTTGCAGGAAATTTCGAGGGAGGTGGCCTCAGTTCCGACGGTGGAGTGGCTGGTGCGCCGAGGTGAGGAACGAATAGGTTTGACGCAGACGGTAGCAGCCGGAAGACATTAGGGTCTCTCATCGGTCAGCCGGTGGCAATAGCGAATACAATCCCAAAATCCGCGACCGTATTTGTTAGACAAGAAAAAACCTCGCCGAGTGAGTAAGATAGCGTTGTTCAAGGCCCTTTTCTCATCACCCTGGAGGTTTTCAGGCATGTTGTCACAGACGCTTATGCCGTTCAAGTTGGATTCGACGCAAGATACGCTCACGGCCGAAGCCGGGCTGGTATTGTTCGGGGAGTATTTGCACGCGATGAACTTGCCAGGCTGTCTGGACCGGGATCTGCCCGGCCCCGCGCATCGATCGGGCTATCCGCCAGCGGCGTACGGGGTGCCGTTGGTATTGATGCTGCCTGGAGGCGGGCGTTCGTTGGAGGACATGCGGATGCTGCGCAGCGATGAGGGATTGCGGACGGTATTGAATCTGGCGGTGATTCCGAGCAGTGATGCGAGGGGCGACTGACTGCGGCGGATGGGGGCTGGCGAGGGCTTGGAAGGGTTGCCGCGGGTGCAGCGGCGGTTGCTGTGCAAGCTGCTGAAGCAAGAGGGGCGGCGCGAGTATACGCTGGACATTGTTGCGACGCAGATCGTGGCCGGGAAGGAGAAGGCGAAGTGGCCCCAGCACCCAAAGCCTTGGGTGCTGGGCATCCGATCACGCTATGGGCGGCCCAGTCGCTCGGGCGAGGGTTGCTCGAAATTCCTCTGCCTTCGGGTTAATCACCCGCAAAAGAGGATTTCGCGCCACCCCGTCCATGCCAGTACGCCAAACGTGTGGCGCAGGCGTCAAAAAATGCCCGGAAATGGCAACCGGGCGCTTGATCCAAAATCTGATCGCGGATTTTGGGATCGAAGCGCTTGCTTGATTTTATCGCTTCGGGCCATTATCGTAACCACCTTTTCAAAATCAATGGCGTGCAGATTCTCGGGATGTTTGCGCCATCCCGCGACATTGGTTTGCTCATGTTGGCTGTTGGTTCGGATCATTCCAATGAGAATGTCAGTGAATAATGAATAAGGTAAGGGTTCTGACCGGAATAACCACAACCGGTACGCCACACTTGGGCAATTATGTCGGCGCGATACGGCCCGCGATCGAAGCGAGCCATGACAGCAATGTCATCCCCTTTTATTTCCTCGCGGATTATCACGCGATCATCAAATGCCACGATCCGGACCGGGTCAGGCGGTCCAGCCTCGAGATCGCGGCGACCTGGCTCGCGCTCGGCCTGGACACCGGCAACGCGCTTTTCTACCGGCAGTCCGATATTCCGGAAATCCTGGAACTGGCCTGGATATTGACCTGCGTCACGGCCAAAGGGTTGATGAACCGGGCCCATGCCTACAAGGCGGCGGTCGCGGAGAACGAAGAAAGAAACGAAAACGATCCGGACAAGGGAATCACGATGGGGCTGTTCAATTATCCGATCCTGATGGCTGCCGACATTTTGATGTTCAATGCTCACCGGGTTCCCGTGGGTAAGGATCAGATCCAGCACCTCGAAATGGCCAGGGACATCGCCGGACGCTTCAACCATATCTTCGGCGAGCACTTCGTGTTGCCGGAAGTCGTCGTCGGTGAAAATACCGCGACGCTCGCGGGGCTCGACGGCCGCAAGATGAGTAAAAGCTACAACAACACCATTCCCTTGTTTCTGCCGGAGAAGCAGTTCCGCAAAATGATCAATAAGATCAAGACCAATTCGTTGGAGCCGGGCGAGGCGAAGGATCCGGAAACCTGCACTTTGTTTGGAATCTATCGCGCGTTCGCGTCCGACGAAGAAGCCGCGATTTTGCGCGATCAGTACCGAGCAGGCATCGCCTGGGGAGAGGTCAAACAAATCCTTTTCGAGTATCTGAACCGTCTGTTGCGGGAGCCTCGCGAACGCTACCAAGAGCTTGTCGGGAATCCCTCGTTCATCGATGCGAAACTTCGGGAAGGCGCGGCGAAGGCCCGGGAATTCAGTGTGCCCTTGCTGCGCGAAGTCCGCGAGGCCGTCGGGATCAGCAAAATCGGGGCTTTTCGGTGAAATAAACCTGCGGAATTGTTCGGTGCGGCGAATCTTCAGGCCAAGAAATTACATATCCATTGTACAAACAAAGTCCGCCGCGGCCGGTTCAATCCGTACGCGATTACCCGGAACCGCGAGACTTTGGTTTACTTTCGGGTAGACTTCAATCATATCGAGCAGCGCTTCGGTATTCTGGTCTCCCGGATCGTTGATGAAATACGAAACCTGGCGAACCAGTTTCCAGCGCCAATAATCCTGTATATCTGAGCGGTTCATGGTCTTCCCCAATCGATTTTACCAGGTTAATTTAAGCAAGTCCGTATTGCAGAAATGTTACAGAATGTTTACAAAACGATGAAAAAGCAGGCCGGTTGGAGTTCTTCCAGTATCCGGGTCTCTCAAGCCCGTAAACCGTCCAGTGGGCCGGAGTAAGGAAAAAAACATTTCCAGGCGAACGTTAAACTCATCGTGCCTTTGTCGAACGGTGCGGTTATGAAATATACTTGCGCGCGCGTTCTTAAATCAAACCGGATTCGATCGATTGTGGTCCTGGACGCGAAAACCCTGAAACCAATAACGTTCTGGATGTATGAATATCACAGCAATCACTGATCCTGCCTCCTGGCTGGTCGTAGGCCAGATCATCGCGATCGACATTCTGCTCGGCGGCGACAATGCCGTCGTGATCGCGCTGGCCTGCCGCCGGTTGCCGGAACCGCAGCGCAGGCGGGGCATTTTCTGGGGCGTTTTCGGGGCGATCGCGTTGCGCCTCGTGCTGATCTTTTTTGCGCTGCAGCTCCTGGGGCTAACCTATCTTAAACTGGTGGGAGCCGCGTTGCTGCTGTGGATCGGCGTGAAACTGTTGCAGCCGGAACAGGAAGACGGCCGCGGCGAGATCCACGCCGGCACCCACTTGCTCGCCGCGGTCAAGACCATCGTGGTTGCCGACGCGATGATGAGCCTGGACAACGTGGTGGCGGTCGCGGGAGCGGCGCGCGGCGACATCACGCTGGTCGTGTTCGGTATACTGGCGAGCGTGCCGATCATCGTATGGGGCAGTAAATTCGTCCTCAAGCTGATGGATCGTTTCCCGGTCGTGGTCACGCTCGGCGGCGCATTGCTCGGATGGATTGCAGGAGAGATGGCCTATAGCGATATTGCGCTGGCGCATTGGACCACCCGGTATCCGTCTTATTTCCAATACGTGGCCGCCGTGTCCGGAGCCGCCGTGGTGATCGCCGTCGGATTGCGGCTGGCGGCGCGAAGCCGGAGCCTTGCGGCTTCGGCAGCCGGTTCCAACTGAAAAATTTCAAGGGATCAAAAGGATCTATGACTATGAAAATTCTGGTTCCCTTGGACGGTTCGGAGTCCTCGATGCGCGCGGTCGATCAAGTGATCAAGGAGATCGACTTGCTCAAACAGCTTCCCGAGATCCATCTGATCAACGTTCAGCATCATGTCGGCGGTCTCGTGGGCACATTCGTGAATAGTGAACTGATCAAGCAGTACCGCGATGATGAAGGGATGGCGGCGCTGAAACCGGCGATGCAGAGGCTGGACGCGGCCGGCGTGCGGTACCAGTACCGCATTGGCGTCGGTAACGAAGCCGAGGTGATCGCCGACTACGTCCGTGAAACGGGATGCGACCGCATCATCATGGCCGCGCGCGGTACCGGCGGCCTGGCCAGAATGTTGCTTGGTTCGGTTGCGAGTCAAGTCGTCGAACTATCGCCGGTTCCGGTGCT
>JAKEEL010000237.1 GCA_022616595.1 Methylococcaceae bacterium | reverse complement strand
TATTCGGAGATCTCGGGCTGATTGCCGTGCCGCTGGGTCTCGGCGACCTCGCGATCGGCTTGGTGTATATGTTCGGCCTGCCCAAGGAATTCGGCGTATCCCATCGTGCGTTGCTTTGTGACCAACTTGCCTGAATCCAGTCAGGGGCACTCAATCGACAAAATAATCTGGGGCCATTATGAACCAATCCTCCCGCAAACATTTACCTTGCTAAAACAACCGGTATAACTACTTTTAATAGAAAGGAGAAAAACAATGCTAAACCCTATCAATTCTGCAAAACGTAGCGCGAAGATGCGGCCTCCCGTTGGGTTATTGGGTTTGGGGCTTTTGTTGCTGAGCGCGTGTACCATGACCGAGCAGGCGCATGTCGATCAGGCATCCTTGAATTAGCGATGTTTGCGGCAAACTCGCGCCCGGGGGGAAAGATCAGTATGGCTTACGTTATATTAGTCCGTCCGTGCAGTGGACGAACTACAACAAGATATTGATTGAGCCGGTCACCTTCTGGGGCGGGGATTCCACTCCGGTTTCCGCCACCGATCAGCATATGCTGGTCAATTACTTTTCCCAGCAGCTTCATCAGCAGTTCGGAAAAAAATTTCAGATCGCCGATCAGGCTGGTCCCGGGGTGATGAAGCTTACGGTAGCGATGACCGACGCCGAAACGGCCACGCCGGTACTGCGCAGTATCTCGATGATCGTTCCGCAAGCGCATGTGTAGAGCAATCTGAAATATCTGGCGACGGGCACATTCCCGTTTGTCGGCGACGCTCAAATGGAAGGGAAAGTTACCGACTCGATGTCGGGAAATTTACTGGTGGCCGTTGCCGATAAACGCGTCGGCGGTGGGAGCCCGCTGACAGGTCTGCAGTGGCAATGGGGCGATGCTGAAAATATCATCGATAAATGGTGCGAACGGGCCGCGGAGCGGTTGTCATCCTGGTCTACGGGTGCGGCAACGCCTTAGAGAGCGATTTATTAACGGGCGAGTTCCGCAGATCGATGATCTGCGCGTGGTCACTCGTGAATTCATTCATTCGAAAGTTTCTCGCTCGGGTCTGGGCCGCTGTCTGCGGCGACATGGCGTCTCTAAAAGCCGCAACACCGGCACACACGTCCGCAGTCGTTACTTCAGCGACAAGGTGAGCTGAAATGTCGCCACGGGTTCGTCCCCGAACTTTTTCGGCACCAGGGCATAGGCCGAGATCGTCCCATTGACGCGTTCCTGCGCATCAATGACTCGTTCGATGAGAGCGCTGATGGCTGTTCCTTCATCGCAAATGAAGAGCACGTCGTCTTCGGCGCGCTTGAGGTATTCGGCCTTGAAATCTTTAAAGATGAGGGTAAGCGGCTTGCCGCTCTTTTTGATCAGGCGAAAGGCAAGCCCGCCGATGACCAAATCGGCGCCCACGGCCATGGCGCCGAAATACATGGAGCCCAAATGATTGCGAGTCCGATAGC
Organism: Methylococcaceae bacterium; assembly: GCA_022616595.1. GTDB lineage: Bacteria > Pseudomonadota > Gammaproteobacteria > Methylococcales > UBA1147 > UBA1147. The sequence continues at coordinate 3,746 of JAKEEL010000237.1, read as the reverse complement.
CCAGTGGAATCTTTATAATCGCTTTGGTTGCCGATAGTTCGAGAAAGCGTGGCCCGGTAAAAGCGATCATGGGTATTTTGGTCAGGGCCAGGGCGGTGAGCCCGACATTCGCCTTCAGCAGTTCCCAGTCGACCATCACAAGAACAGGTCAGTCTGTAGCGCCTCAGATGCGTCGACCGCGTAACGGCTGAAGTCGCTTATTCCTTGTGCGCGTAACACAGCCTCGTCAATAAAGAATTGGCCCGTGCACTCCCGGCTGTTCTTGCACAGAATGACGTGCGCGGCGTCGGCGACTATCTCCGGCCGCCATGCACGCTTTTTGAGTTCCGGCCCGCCCGGAATGGCTTGCAGCGCCGTGGTGGCGATTACCGTGCGCGGCCACAGCGCATTCACGGCAATTCCTGCTTCGCGGAACTCCTCGGCCATGCCCAGCAGGCACATACTCATTCCGTATTTGGACAGGGTATAGGCCAGGCCCGTAGACCTATCGCTTCACCGATACCGCGCGATCCACCGGTAATGAGCAGGGTCTTGCCGTTCAAGTCGTTCATGGAACCCTGTCCTGCAAGAAGCGTTGGAGTGTTAGAGAATAGGAAAAATAAACGGCCTTTTGTATCCGACCCAAATATACTGAAGGTCTGAAGAAACGTCCAGTCCGCCGAGATCGAAGTCCTGAATCGGTTACCGGTGGGCGTGGTTTTGCTTGATCAGGGCGGACAAATGGTATTTTTCAATCGCATCGCGGAAACTTTGACGCGGTCTTGAGGCGGTTTTCGCCTCGATCGGCTTGGCTATTTCGTAGCGTCCAATGTCCGGGAAACCCGAGGCTTGCGTCAGCTGATCGAAACTGCCGCGAAGCAGGGCCAAGGGAATGCGTGGTCTTGAATCGACAGGACTCGGGGCGGCCGTTATCGGTGATCGCGGTTCCTTTACACGTTCACCGCTTGGCCTTCATCGGCTCGCGACCGTCCGTTGCGTTATTTATTTGCGATCCGGATCTGCCTTTTAATCTGGATGACAGCCTGTTGATTCGATGTTTCGGTCTTTCGCCCGCGGAGGCGGCAATCGCAGATGAATTTGCAATTGACGAATAACATCTCCGATATGTAGGGGGCAAACGGAGATGGTCACATCCGCGCCATCGTGGCGCAAAACGACGCTATCCCGGGTTATTGGGGCTCGGCGGCCAACACCCTCGCGACCTTCGTGTGGCGGTTATAAATGAGAAGGGCCGAGACGTCCAGTTGCTCGACCGCCGCCACAATGCCGGCATCCGGAGCGAAAAAGCGATACTGGGTATCTTCAACCGAAGCGGGGCCGACTTTCCCTTTGAAGGTCCACTTCACGAGGACCGCATCGAAGTTGCCGGCCGGCACCTTGACCTTATAGGCGCCGATGTAACGATAATTCACAACCAGGACGCCCGTATGGGTTTGCTCTTCCGGGTTGCTCAAATCGAAAACCGTTACGCTCAGTGTCACCGTGCGTTCCTCGCCCGGCGCCAGCCCTTGCAGCATGAAGGGTTCGGCGGGCGAGTATTTGGTGATGGCGCCTCCCTCCGTGTCCTGCACGCCGGTCATGACGTAATCGCCGTTGGCCCTGGCCGTGACGAAATAAATGAATTTGCCGCCCGCGTCATATCGCCAGATGGACTCGCCGGCTTGCTGCTTGAGCAGGGTGGGTTGGTGCCGCTCGGTCTTACCCGCGTCCGGTCCGCTCATCAGATGAAAGGTCCGGGCACTGGGATTCGCGGCCAGATACCGCGCCGTATCGGTAACTTCTGGCGCGGGGATGGCCGCGCCGACGACCCCTTCTCCCAGTTCTTTTTCGATCGCTGCCCGATCGTCCTCCGGTAGCGGAATCGCCGGGCCGTTTTCCGCGGCTTGGGCAAAACCGCTCAGCGGGGGAAAGGCGAGGCAGATAAACAGGACAAGGAAATTAATAGTCTTCATTTATTTCATGGTTCGACGATCTACAGGGCGGGCGTTTATTCCCAATAGTGTTGAACGAAGCAAATTCGATCAACCAGCAACCGGGTCTAGGTGCGGATTTATTCGCACTTACTCTTGCACTCTTCTTTCCTTAAGTCAACACCAGTGGCATTTATTCCCTGCCACCCTGCCAATTAAATCACTGCTGAAAAATGGGAACCAAATCGATGTCCGTGCGCCGGTTTGCCCGACGCCCTTCGCTTATCGCAGGTTCGTTGTGACGGGAATGGGCGAACCGAGTCCCGTGAAGCAGCTTCGGCACCCGGTGCTGTTTGGCGACGATGCGTTTGTGGCCCGGCATCAACAAGGTCAACTGACGCTATTTTCGACTGTTTCGGCTACGCCTGCATCGTCTCGACCGCCTCCGGTGACAAACGCTCGCGGCGTCGGGCTTGACTTTTCTTATTATTGTAGCTGCAATAATAAGCATGAAAATCAGCTTCGACCCCGCCAAGCGCGAACTAACGCTGAACGAAAGAGGCATTGATTTTGCCGATGCCAGGTGGGTCTTTTCGGGAGAGACGCTGGATTTTCAAGACGATCGGAAAGACTACGGTGAAACGCGCATCATCACAGTTGGCCATTTGTTTGACCGCATGATGGTGGTGGTTTGGACAACCCGTGGCGACGTTCGCCACATTGTTTCGATGAGGAAAGCCAATGAACGTGAAATCAAGAAATACCGGCAGCGACTTGAGCAAGATTGACGCCCATGTCATCACGCCGGAAGAGTATCAGGAAGTACCGGAATTGACCGATGATTTTTTCGAGAGCGCCGATTTGCATAAAGACGGCAAGCTGATTCGGGCCGGGCGGCCGAAATCGGAAAAGCACAAAGTGTTGTTGTCCGTGCGCTATAGCCCGGACGTGGTGGAATATTTCCGATCGACCGGCCCGGGTTGGCAAACACGCATGGATGACGCGCTTAAGGAATGGGTTAAGGAACATGCGTCTTGAATCCACCACAATCGTTCCCCGGATTGGACCGGTATTGTCATGCGCCGTCCACGCATACGTTATTCCGGTTGTTCGTCCAAATATTCAAGTGATCCGCGCTTCTCAGGCTGTTTATCAGATCATTACCGGCCGACGATGCGCTGCGAGAATAGAAAAAGCCATTTTCAGCAGACCGGAATCTACTGGAAGGCCTGCAAGTTGTCAATTCCGAGTGGGCCTTTTCGTGGGCCAGCGCGGGACCCCGTAATATTTCTGGAAGAGCCAGGGTCCTGGAATTAATCCGGGGTAGACGCTCAATGTTGCGGAGCATCCGGAACCGTAGCCGTCCGGGAAAACACGTTTTACAGCAGCGTAGTTTTTTTAGGGGATCAGTAAAAAAGCGTTATACTTGTTATACCACTATTTAAAAAGGGGAAGACATGATTGCCGTAAGACTCGAACCCGACATGGAAGCTCAACTCGCCCAGCTTGCCGCGGAAACCGGACGCAGCAAGAGCTACTACGTTAAAGAAGCGTTGGCCAGATATCTACAAGACCGGTCGGATTATTTGCTTGCCCTGGCCGCATTGGAGCGGCAAGAACCGCGCACCAGTCTGGCCGAGGTGAGGAAACAGCTTGGCCTGGAAAATTGAGTTTCTGGAAACCGCCAAACGACAATTGCACAAACTCGATAAACCTTGGCAAGCCGCGATACTGGATTATCTCGAAACCGAAATCGCACCGCTCGAGAACCCCCGCAGCCGCGGCAAAAGCTTGGTTGGAGACAAGCGTGGCCTCTGGCGTTACCGCGTCGGGGAC
>JAKEEL010000236.1 GCA_022616595.1 Methylococcaceae bacterium | reverse complement strand
GTTGTGGAAAGCGGAGCAATTTCCCCGAATTATCAGGAATCGCTTGCCAGGACGATCATGAGTCAGGCGGAAATTCTGATTCGCGTGGAGCTCGGTCGGGGCAAACATCGGCATCGGGAGTTGAGCTGCGATTTCTCCTATGATTATGTCCGCATCAACGCGGACTACAGGACCTGATCCCACCTTTCTGCGCTAGAACTCACTCGAACGTAAGGTCATTGTTCGATGGCGGCGGACAAATATCAAGGGAGACCGTGCGATTTTATATGCCAACGTGACAGTTTCATGACATGAATATTCGACGGGACACGATTGCGCCGTTGGCTTGCCACCGGCGGGACTAGGAATTAAATTATTACAAATGAAGTACAGTCGAGAATGTAGCTCCCGGCCGACCTCTTTCTCGCGATTGATCGGTCGAGCGTTCAGGGATTGTACGGCGCTGTTTCTTTTCTGCATTGCGGGCTGCGGTCAATCGGAACAGCTTCAAAGTCTGAGCGGTTTCGCTCAGGGTACGATGTGGCACGTCCGCTACTGGAGTCACGAAAAGACCGATCCCGGGATTGTGAAGCGCTCCATTGAAACTGAATTCGCCCGCCTGGATCGGGTCTTATCCAATTACCGCCCGGACTCCGTGATCGAAACTTTCAACTCCCGCGACGACTTGCATGCCCTGACGGTCGGCCCGGAAATCGTCGGGCTGGTCCAGCAAGCACGAATGGTCAGCGAAGCCAGCGGTGGCTGTTATGATCTCACGATCAAGTCCCTGTTCGATTTGTGGGGGTTCAACGGAGAGACCCTGACACCGCCGGATGAACCGCGATTGAAGCAAACTCTGGCTCGCACGGGTTTTCGAAATCTGCAAACATTACCGCCTGATCGACTGCGGAAACTGAAGCCCTCGGTGCGTGTGGACCTATCCTCGATTGCCCAGGGATACAGCGTACACCGGATTGCGGCAGTGCTGGAATCCGCCGGCATTCACGACTACCTGGTCGAGATTGGCGGCGAACTGCTAACCAGAGGACACAAACCGGACGGTTCGGGTTGGCGCATTGGCATCGAACGGCCCGGTTCCGGGGAGCCTTCCATGCAGAAGACCATGACCATCCAGCGGGACGCGCCAACCGCGGTGATGACATCGGGAACCTATCGCCATTTCTTCGATACCCGGGGGCAACGCTACAGCCATATCCTGGACGCGCGCGCAGGGCGCCCTGTCGCGCACGATACCGTGTCCGTCACGGTAATCCATGATGATCCGTCCCTTGCGGATGCCTGGTCCACGGCTTTGCTATGTCTTGGCAGGCACGACGGCCTGGCCACGGCGAATCGAGCCGGAGTCGCGGCGTTGTTCATTACCGAAAATGAGGGACGGTTCGAAGAATACACCAGTACCGCCTGGCAATCCCTGCAGGACGTCGAGATGCAATGATTCGCTGGTTTTTCAACCCGTGCAGCCAGACCCTGATTGCGATTTCACCGCACGGCCGGTCGGCCTTTCGGTTCGAGGATTGATGCTTTGAAATTTGCGTTGCAAGTAAACTCGGCCCCCTATTCCGGACAGGGTTCTGAAACGGCCTACCGTTTTGCTCGCGCCGCCCTGCAGGAAGGACATGAAATTTATCGGGTATTTTTTTATTTCGAGGGTATTTATAATGCCTTGGCCCAATCCGGTCCTCCGGACGATGAAAAAGATATCGTGAAGCGTTGGGCTTCCCTCGCGATCCAGCAGAATATCGATCTGGTGATTTGCGTTTCGGCGGCCATGCGGCGCGGGCTGGCGCAGCCGCAGCACAGCGGCGGTTCCGGAGTGCATTCACTGGTCGCCCGGGGATTTCGAATTTCCGGCCTCGGCCAGTGGGTGGAAGCCGCAATCGAAGCGGACCGACTTTTGGTCTTCGGAGATTGAGGGATGGAAACCCGGTTTATGTTTGTATTCGCGCGGCCTCCCCATGCCAGTCTGCATGTCCAGGAGATGCTCGACTTGACGCTGACCGCGGCCGCATTCGATCGACCGGTCAGCCTGTTGCTGATCGATGACGGGGTATATTCGTTGAAATCAGGACAACAGCCCTGCCTACTGGATTGCAAGGATATTGTACCGGTCTTTGAGTCGCTCGCTTTCTATGACGTCGAGCATATCTATGCGGAAACCGAGTCGCTGCGCGAGCGAGGCCTCTTTCCGGGCGATCTGGGCCTGCCGGTTGAATTGCTGTCGAGATCCGAAATCGGGGCGGTCATGGCGCGGCAAAGCGTGATTGTAAACGTTTGATCCGCGCGAACCCCCGGTTTTTCATCCGCTACCGAAGATTTCCATGATTTTTACCGCTCAGCCTTTTCGCCTCATCGATGCTGCATCTGGTCAATTATTCGTTTTCCGGTCCTGGTGAAGCCAAGCGGTGTCTGGGAAGACTGGGCGAAGAAGACCACTTGCTATTCATCGGCAACGGAGTCTTTTCCGTGATCCAGGCATCGGTTTCGGCCGGTGAAATCGAAGCCGGGATGCATCGGATCAGCATCTTTGCATTGAGGCCCGATTTGGCGGCGCGCGGAATCCCCGCGGAAACGCTGCTGCCAGGCGTCCAGCTCGTGGATTATTCGGGTTTTGTCGAACTTGCCGCGCTACACGGGCCGGTTCATTCGTGGTTCAAATGAGACCCGGCCGGACTTCGCCGGTGGTCCTGGGCGATCGAAATACCGCACGATTGACGCCTCGAAAGCCCGAGAACAAATCATGATCACGACATTTTTCATTCTGCTCGGAACCTTCCTGGCCGGGACTGGAATCGTTTGGGCATTGACGCGCGTAATCCTAAGCTATGCCGAATCCGCTGCGCTGATCGATATTCCGAATGATCGAAGTTCCCATGTGAGCCCGACACCCCGCGGCGGCGGTTTGTCGATGGTGATTTTTTTTCTGGCCGCGATTTCGATCTTGTACGCGTTCGACCGGCTCGGAATCGATGAATTCATGGCCCTTTTCGGAGGAAGCGTGCTGGTCGCCGGAATCGGCTTCCGGGACGATCACTGTGCCGTCGCGGCCAGCTGGAGATTGGTAGTTCACTCGCTCGCGGCGATCTGGAGCCTGGCCTGGATCGGGGGCGTTCCGGTCATTTCGATCGGTGGGCTCGTGATCGATCCGGGCTGGTTCGGTTACCCGATGGGCGTCGTGTTCCTGGTTTGGTTTCTGAACCTCTTCAATTTCATGGACGGGATCGATGGCATCGCAGGCTCCGAAGCCCTGTTCATCAGCCTTGGGGCCGCTGGGTTCTGTTTGCTCAGCCCTGCGGTCTCGGCCGCGGATGGCGCGGTCCAGATACTGATCGTCGTGGCGGGCGGCTGCGCCGGATTTCTTCTGTGGAACTGGCCACCCGCGTCCATCTTCATGGGGGATGCCGGGAGCGGGTTCCTGGGATTTATTCTGGGATTGATGGCCTTGATTACAGCCCACCGGGAAATTCTGACCATCTGGTTGTGGCTGATTCTGTTCGGAGTGTTCATTGCCGATGCGACCGTGACCCTGCTGCGCCGGATCCTCAGAGGAGAGCGTTGGTATGAAGCGCACCGCTCGCATGCGTATCAGCATGCGTCCCGGCGCTTTCAAAGCCATCGGATCGTGACCCTGGCGGTGGTCGTGATCAATACCCTCTGGCTGCTGCCTTGGGCTCTGGCGGCACAGATTTGGCCCGACAGCGGATTCTTACTGTCTTGTCTGGCCTTGGCACCGTTGTTTCTGTTTGCATACCGATTCGATGCGGGTATGCTATGATCTTGTTTTTCTTATCAGTTGCTGAAAGCTCTCGAAGATCGATACGGCGCGCGCGTGCTTCGTGCCTGCGAGCGAGGATGTCGCGCCCCGGACTGCGGACACTTGGAGTCGGATTATGGCAATGAAATTCAGGCTCAGATCGACCGGCGCTGTTTTCATACACGATATGTTGATGATCCCGGTGGCTTGGTTCGGGGCTTATTGGCTGCGTTTCAATCTTGGCGTCATTCCTGATTTCGCGATCAACCATGCGGTTGAATATTTTCCTTATGTAATCATCATTCAGACGCTTTTCTTCCACACTTTGGGGCTCTATCGTGGCGTGTGGCGTTTCGCGTCCGTTCCGGACCTGATGCGCATTGTGAAAGCCGTGACCGGTGGCGTGCTCGCGGTCGCCGCGGCGCTTTTTCTGCTGAGCCGCCTGAACGGTGTGCCGCGCTCGGTTTTGCCGCTTTACAGCGCGATCTTGATTCTGTTGCTGTGCGGACCGCGTTTCGTCTACCGTTTCTGGAAGGATAACCGGCGATCCGAACGCATCGGTCCGCGTTCAATCGTTATCGGCGCGGGCATGGCCGGAGAGATGCTTGTCCGGGATCTGCTGCGGGAAAACCGCTCGGATTATGTCCCGATCGGCTTTGTCGACGATGACCGCGCCAAACTCAATCGGGATATTCACGGCATCCGGGTGTTGGGCCCCTGTGAGGCCTTGCGCGATCTGATCGAAAGGGAGCAGGTGCAAATCATTCTGATCGCCATCCCGTCCGCGAATGATGCCCAGATGCGCAGAATCGTCGAATTTTGTGAATCGTGCAATGTCCCCTTCCTGACCCTTCCTTCGGTGAGCGAAGTGTTGTCCGGGCGTGCGACCCGTGATGAATTGCGCGATGTTTCAATCGGGGATCTGCTCGGCAGGGCTCCGGTCAGACTGGATTGGCAACCGATTCGATCGCGAATGGAGCATAAAACCGTGCTGGTGACCGGGGGCGGCGGATCGATCGGCTCCGAGCTATGCAATCAGATCTCGCGGCTATCGATTGCGAAACTGGTGATTCTCGAGAAGAGTGAATTCAATCTTTATAAAGTCGAAGCCGACCTGCGTTGCCGCCATCCGGGTCTGTCGCTGCTGGCATTGCTGGGTGACGTGACGGATGAATCGGCGGTGGACAACATCGTGTCCAGATTCCGGCCTGACGTCATCTACCATGCCGCGGCCTACAAGCACGTTCCCTTGCTCGAGACCCAGGTCCGCGAGGCGGTGAAAAACAATATCATCGGAACCAAAATCCTGGCGGAAGCCGCGATACGCCATCAGGTCAGTGAATTCGTACTGATTTCAACCGATAAGGCGGTGAATCCGACCAATGTAATGGGATCCTGCAAACGTGCCGCAGAGATTCTGTGTCAGAATTTCAACCATACCGGCCAAACGCGGTTCATCACGGTTCGCTTCGGCAACGTGCTGGATTCCGCGGGAAGCGTGGTTCCGTTATTCCGGCAGCAGATCCGTGACGGCGGGCCGATTACGGTTACGGATCCGGAAATCACCCGGTTTTTCATGACGATTCCCGAGGCCTGTCAATTGATCCTGGAGGCTGCCGCGGTCGGCAACGGCGGGGAAATTTTCATTCTCGACATGGGTGAACCGGTTAAAATCAGTTATCTGGCGGAACAGATGATCCGCTTGAGCGGCAAGCGGCCCAATGAAGATATCAAGATCGAATACATCGGCTTGAGGCCCGGGGAGAAGATGCACGAGGAACTGTTCCATCAAAAGGAAAAGCTCGTAAAAACCGCACACAAAAAACTGTTTCTCGCGAGGTCGCGCGAGTATGACGGAAATGAACTGCGGCGCCGGATTTCGGAGTTGCAAACGGCCTGCATCCGTTTTGATGATGATTCGGTATTGCGACTGCTGAAGGAACTGGTCCCTGAATATTCAAGAGTCGAAACTTCCGTGGATAATCTGGTTTATATTCAGGGAGCAAGAAAAAGGGAGTTCGCCTGAAAATGTCCGGCACACCCGAATTCAACGCACCGTCGCGCACCACGCCGGAGACCCACCAGCGCAACAAAGATAAATTGTCCCGCATACCGGTCAAGGTTGTACCCTCCGCGCCGCTCAGAAAGCCGCCGTGGCTCCGCGTCAAGTCCGCATCGATCGGGAAGGTGCAACAGATCAAGAAATTGCTGCGCGACCAGAAGCTCTACTCGGTTTGCGAGGAAGCCGCCTGTCCGAACCTGCCTGAATGTTTTTCCAAGGGGACCGCAACCTTCATGATCATGGGTGACCTCTGTACCCGCCGTTGTCCCTTCTGCGACGTGGCGCACGGGAAACCGCGGCCGCTCGACCCCGAGGAACCCGAACACCTCGCCGAGACGATTTCCGCGCTCAAACTGCGTTATGTTGTGATCACATCGGTGGACAGGGACGATTTGCGTGATGGCGGCGCCCGGCACTTCCTGAACTGTATTCAAGCCATCCGAAGCCGGAATCCCGATACCAGGGTCGAATTTCTGGTGCCGGATTTCAGGGGGCGCATCGAAATCGCGATCCGGATTCTAGCGGACAGCCCTCCCGATGTGTTCAATCACAACCTGGAGACGGTTCCGCGTCTGTACAAAAAAGCCCGGCCGGGTGCCAGTTATGCGGGCTCGCTCGAACTGCTGCGGCGATTCCGCGACAATCATCCGGATATTCCAACCAAATCAGGCCTGATGCTCGGATTGGGCGAGGAAATCGAAGAAGTCGAGCAAGTCATGCGGGATCTTCGAGCCAGTCACTGCAGTATGTTGACTTTGGGCCAGTATCTTCAACCGAGTCGCGACCACCTGCCGGTCGCGCGCTTCGTTACCCCGGAAGAATTCGACCGGCTCGCGGAAAACGGCCGAAAAATGGGTTTCGCCCATGTTGCGAGCGGCCCGCTGGTACGCTCCTCGTATCATGCGGACATTCAGGCACAAGAACTCGTCGGATGACTCCAGCGCAGTATTCGATGGAACTCATCATCCTGAACGGCGTGGAGTCCGTTGTGTTGCCGCCCGGTTTGTTCTGCACGCTGATCCTGTTCTGTCTGATCTTCCATCAACAGAAATTTTCCGCGGGCCTGCTGCTGTTCACAGGTGTGCTCATCTATCTAACCGCGCTGCCCGCGACCCGGAGCTGGCTCGCCGGCTTTCTTACGACCGAGCCTCTGGTTCCCTACGAGAAACATAAGAGTCAAGCGATCGTCGTGCTGGGCGGCGGACGTCATCTGGATACCCCGGATTTCGGCGGGGATACGGTTAATCACCTGACTCTGGAGCGACTGCGCTATGCGGCGATGATCCAGAAACAAACCGGGCTGCCGATTCTGGTCAGCGGCGGAAAGCCCTTCCAGGGAGATTTATCCGAAGCTGAATTGATGCGCGATGTTTTGAATCGGGAATTCCTGGGTCAAGTCAACTGGATCGAAGCGAATAGCCGCACAACCTATGAAAACGCGCAATTTTCAGCGCCGATCCTTAAAGCGAACGGGACTCATAAAATTGTCCTGATCACGCATGCCTACCACATGCCAAGGGCCATGGAAGCCTTTCAACATGCGGGACTCTCCGTAACCCCTGCGGCAACGATTTTTCTCGACCGGATGCCGGAGACTCTGCCTGCCATCCGGTGGTTTCCGAGCATCAGCGCTGCATACTGGAATAACTTGATGTTACACGAACTGGTCGGCAGGCTCTGGTATCACATCCGTTATTACCGGGCTTCATAGCGAGCCCTGGGATGTTCGTTGGATTCTGATCGTGTCGCGCGGCGGGTTACGACGATCGAGAATGGCTGACTGTTCGAACCGCGCTGCGATGCGAACCTTTGATCGGACGGTGTGGAATCCTGTGCTGGACTTCACTTAATTGCCAGAAAGCCCTCGAAACCGATATTTTTCATGACCGTCATGATATCGGTAAATCCGGCGCGGCGCAGCAACCCTAAATTGCCTTCGGTCGAAAACGGCTCCAATACGCCTTTAAGGCTCAAGGATTTGTTCAGGACTTCTTCGGCGCTGAAGCCGTTTCGCAACTTGAATTCATTGTACAGTGCCACTTGAATATCCTGGAACCGCGCATCCGGCGCGCGGACTTTCTCGAATAAAAGAAAGGCTCCACTCCAGTTCAGCGCCGCATAAATTTTATTGAATAGTTCCTGCCGGTATCGTGCGGGAATGAACTGGATACAATAATACGATACGATTAAATCGGATTTTTCAAAATCGACCAGCCGGATATCCGCGCATAGCAGTTCTATGTTCGCTACGTCCTTGCAATGGTTTTCCGCCGTTTTAATCATCGCGGGTTCGATATCCAAACCGATCCATCGGATATCGGGCTTGCGCCGGTTATGCAGCGCCAGTTTTTTGATGAGTTCCCCGGCCGACACCCCGAGTTCATAACAAATGCTGTTATCCAGGCAAAAGAAATCACTGAGCTGGCAAATCAGAGCGTGGCCCTCTTCGTACCAGGGCACGGACCGCCGCACGTGCTCGGCAAACCGGTCGGCCACCTTGTCGCCAAAGCTCCAGTTGGCTCGTTCAGTTTTGATATCCTGTCCGACATCCATAGGATTTACCCCGCTTTGGGCGCAGCGAGAATCTGTATTTCCGTGGTTTTGTTCTGGTAAAGGATCTGAAGGAACTCAAGAAACACCCCGTGCCTGCAGCCGAATGGTCCAACGACAATCAGTGTGAAATTTCCACCTGTTAAGATTTCGGTGGTCATACGCGCAGGACCCATGCTGCCTGAATCATCACGGTGATTCCTGACCTTCCTGAAGCGGCTGATCATTGATCATATCGCCGATGCATGAAAAATTGGACATCGTAATGGAGGCCGCGGCTTCGTGGGCCTTGGCTTCGGACCCGAAAACTTCTTTAGTCTCCTCGAGCGCCGGACGAAAATCTTCCGTCGGGTTCACGCGAACCAGTTTGGTGTAGGCCTGGATGAAACGTTTCCGACTCGGCGACCCCGGGAAACCGGGAATTTCCTTAAGAATTTTGTCGGCTACGCACTCCGCCATCTGGTCGGCGGTGATTTTATAATCCGCGAGATCGGCGTCCTGTTTGAATTTCAACCGCAGTTGTTCCAGCAATTCGTCTCTTTCCTTTCCTTCGCACCCGGAGAGCAAAGCCGCCATGGCAAGCACTATCAGAATTTTTTTCATTGTCAACCTTGGTTCAGAAGTCACTTGGTCACTGTTTGAAAGCTTCCGCTTTCCGTTGATGGAATGACCGTGATTGGTAATCGCGATTTCCCGGCGCGCGCCATTATACTATGAGTGCGAAACATTGTCGGATTTCGGCATGACCTACGTCACGGGTTGCTCTAGTCCTCGCATCGACCGGCCTGGCTTTCAGCAAGCGCACCGGGATTTTTTTTCGAAATAGAGGTCGCTGAGACGCGCGAAACCCGCGATATCGACGGTTTCGGCGCGCGCCGACGGGTTAACCCCGGTCGAGGCGATTTCTTCGGGCGATAAATACCCTTTCAGAGCATTCCGCAGGGTTTTGCGGCGCCGCGAGAACGCTTGGCCGACCAGGGTCTTGAATGCATCGACATCTACCGGATATTCAGGGAATGACCGGGGCGTGAGTCGGACCACCGCCGAACTCACTTTGGGCGCCGGCCTGAAACTGTTTGAGGATACCTCGAACAGCTTTTCAGCCTCGCAGAGAAACTGCAGCATGATACTGAGTCTGCCGAAGGCTTTGCTGCCGGGCTCCGCACAAATCCGATCGACCACTTCCTTTTGCAGCATGAAATGCATGTCCTGAATACAGGACTGTTGTTCGAGCAGATGAAAAAGCAGAGGTGTGGAAATGTTGTAAGGCAGATTACCGATGATTCGCAGGGCTTCGTTGCACTTTCGAAAATCGGTCAACCGCACATTCAGAACGTCCGCGCAAACCACATTCAGATTGGCCGAAACGGAAAACCGAATTTTCAGATGGGCTGCCAGATCTCTGTCAATCTCAATGACATCCAGACAGTCGCACCGGGACAGCAAGGGATCGGTCAGCGCGCCGGTACCCGGACCGATTTCGACAAGATGCTCGTGTCGTTTTGGATCGATCGCCGCCAGTATTTCAGAGACGACCGAAGGATCGTGAAGGAAATTCTGGCCGAATCGCTTGCGCGGGCGGTGAGTCAATGCATGACCCCGGTCCGATAAGCCGTATTCCACAAACACCATCCCGCCAGGCTTTCGGATTTCGACAGTTGAAAATCCTGACAGGAATAGTAGCATTCATTCCAATCCAATTCATTTGAGGAGAATCGAGGCATGCGCATCTTACACACAATGATCCGGGTCGGAGATCTTCAACGATCCAAGCAGTTTTATTCAACCATGCTGGGGATGAAACTGCTAAGGGAACGGGACTACCCGGATGGCGAGTTCACGCTGGCCTTCATGGGATACGGCGGCGAAGACGAAAATACCGTGATCGAGTTGACTTATAACTGGGGCACCGATTCCTACGACCTTGGCAATGCATTCGGACATCTGGCCATTGAAGTGGATGACGTTTACGAAGCGGTGGAAAAAATCCGGGCACAGGGCGGCAAGGTCGTTCGGGAAGCGGGGCCGATGAAACACGGGTCGACCGTGATCGCATTTGTGGAAGACCCGGACGGGTATAAAATCGAGCTGCTTGGCAAAAAGCATTGACGTTCTCCGATGTGAAATTGAAACGTTTCGTGTCCCGGGTCTCCGCCATCCGATGTAAGGGGTCTGGCCGTTTAAATACCCCCTTAAATTCGGCATCGGTTTCCAATTCAATCCAGAATTCACGTGCATAAGCGTAAAATCAGCCGTCCGATTAATCGCTCAATTTAAATTTATGGAGAAGGCTAAGGATTCTTATGTCAGAAAATAGCAATGGCCGAAATTGGTGGCATACTGTTCCGGGTGTGATCACGGCGGTGACTGGTCTTCTCACTGCACTATCGGGTCTGGTGTTGGCGCTCCATCAGGCCGG
>JAKEEL010000235.1 GCA_022616595.1 Methylococcaceae bacterium | reverse complement strand
TTCCACCTTCCTCTTGTCGGGCTTGTCGGAGCCGGATAAAGACCGGATCATCGAGGTACTCAGGGATTCCGGAGCGGAAATAGTGCTGAATTACCTACCGGTCGGGTCGGAGCAGGCAACGCGGTTTTATGCCGAGTGCGCACTCGAAGCCGGCACGGCGTTTATCAATAACATACCGGTTTTCATTGCGAGCGACCCGGTCTGGGCGAAACGGTTCGAGATTGCCGGCTTGCCGGTCATCGGCGATGATATTAAGGCCCAGCTCGGCGCCACGATCACGCACCGTGTATTGACCGATCTGTTCAAGAAGCGCGGAGTTACCCTGGAGCGAACCTATCAATTGAATACCGGTGGCAATACGGATTTCCTGAACATGTTGAACCGGCACCGGCTGGCGGCGAAAAAAACTTCGAAAACCGAAGCCGTGCAGTCGGTGGCGTCGGAGCGATTGACGCCGGATAATATTCATATCGGCCCGAGCGATTATGTGCCGTGGCAAAAAGATAATAAAATCTGTTTCATACGCATGGAGGGGAACCTGTTCGGGGATGTCCCGATGAATTTGGAACTCAGGCTTTCGGTCGAGGATTCGCCAAATTCGGCCGGGGTCGCGATCGACGCGATTCGCTGTGCCAAGCTCGCCCTGGAAAGGGGGCTGGGTGGCCCCTTGGTGGGTCCGGCGGCCTACTTCTACAAACACCCGCCGAAACAATTTACAGACGATGAGGCTTTGAAATTGCTCGAGGATTTCATCCGGGAAGAAACCAGCGCACTCAATGTTTCGTCGTTGTTTCCGGATCGAAAACAAACCATGTAGGCCTCGCAACGAGCGCTCCAATCCGGTTCTCGGCAAATCCCGACCGGAGCGATGCGAACCCGCCATCGAAAATCCACGACTCCATGTTGAAGGTCCCGGTTTTCTATTATCACTCCATCGGCAACCGGGGCCCTGAAACACTGGAAATTAGTGAATTCCGGAAGCACCTGGAACTGATCCGGCAGCAGGGTTTCAAAGCGATTACTTTTTCCGAGCTGCTCGCGCTTGAAGCACACGATTCGGGTCGATACGTTGTCCTTACCTTCGATGACGGACTGCTGGACAATTTTGAAAATGCCGCGCCGATCCTGAGCGAATACGGGTACAAAGCCACTTTCTTCGTGATTCCCGGATTCGATCAAGTGATCCGCTGGGTCAATCCGAAAACCCGCGCGTGGAGCGAGTCGCAATTCGACGGTTTCAGCATCCCGTTCCCGAGCATGCAAAAGCATCACCGCCGGCAACTGTTCGAGTCCGGAATGGAGATCGGCTGCCATACCATGAACCATCCGAAGCTGAACGCGATTCCCGAACACCGCCTGCAGATCGAAATTTCGGATTCGAAAGCCCTGCTCGAAGACCAGGTGGGTTCTGAGATCACCTCGTTTTGTTATCCGAAGGGACGCTACAACGAAATGATACTGGATCGCGTCCGAACCGCCGGTTATCTAGGCGCGTGTACCACGATGCCGGCCTATTATCGCAACGATACGCCGAAATTTGAATGCGGCCGATTTCTGGTCGAAGATCACAGAATATACCGCAAGATTCTGGAATGGGCCTCGCCCGTCAGCCAGTGGACCGACCCGCTGTGTACCATGCTGCAGATCCCCTTGAAACTGAAAAATACCTATTTTTAGACACCGGATCAAATCGTACGGCGTATTGGCGCGGCCTACTTTTGCCCTCCGCACTTGTTACAGGCGGACGAAGGATCTCTGGACGCTAAATCCCCTGAATCGGTATAATTATTATTTTTACCAACTTAACTGCAAAACAATCCAATCGGCTGCAAGCCGGGCTTTCCGGGTAATCTCGCCCCGAATCACGGGTTGCCTCACGCGTAAATCCGTCTGGCTGAAGAGGCCGTTGGGGTTTGCGAACCATTTCCGGGATCTATTCGCCGATCGACCTGAAAGGTTCCGGTTGCGGCAAACCGAATATTCTGCTGGAGGAAAAAAATTCATGCCTATAAAAGTTGCAATCAATGGATACGGACGCATCGGCCGCAATGTGCTGCGAGCGGTCTACGAAGGCAGGCGAACCGACGAGCTTCAAATCGTGGCGATCAATGACTTGGGGGACGCGAATACCAATGCGCATCTGACCCAATACGATACCGCGCACGGCAGGTTTCCCGGTACGGTTGCCGTCGACGGGGACTACCTGATCGTCAACGGAGACCGGATCCGGGTATTCGCGGAAAGGGATCCGACGAAGCTCCCGTGGGCGGCCCTGGATGTCGATGTCGTTCACGAGTGCACCGGGTTATTTGCGTCCAAAGATAAGGCCAGCGCCCATCTGGCCGGCGGCGCGAAAAAAGTCATCATCTCGGCTCCGGGCGGAACGGATGTGGACGCGACGGTTGTCTACGGAGTCAATCACCACGTGCTGAAAGCCAGCGATACGGTGATATCGAACGCGTCCTGCACCACCAACTGCCTGAGCCCCTTGGTCAAACCCCTGGTGGATTCGGTGGGTGTCGAGCATGGCCTGATGACCACGATCCACGCTTACACCAACGACCAGGTGCTCACCGATGTCTATCATTCCGATCTCAGGAGAGCGCGTTCGGCGACTATGTCGATGATACCGACGAAAACAGGCGCCGCGGCGGCCGTCGGATTGGTATTGCCCGAACTTGCAGGGAAACTGGACGGTTTTGCGATGCGGGTCCCGACGATTAATGTCTCGGTCGTTGACCTCACCTTCCAGGCGAGCCGCGCGACCACCAAGAAGGAAATCGACAGCATCCTGAAAAACGCATCCGAAACCACCCTGAAAGGCATCCTGGAATACAATGACAAACCGCTGGTTTCGGTTGATTTCAATCATAATCCCGCGTCCTCAATTTATGAGTCCACCCTGACCAAGGTCATGGAAGGCACCTTCGTAAAAGTATTGGCCTGGTATGATAACGAGTGGGGGTTTTCGAATCGGATGATCGATACCACGATCGCACTCATGAACGCCAGATAATGTGACCGCTCGATGTTACGAAGAACCAAAATAGTCGCCACTCTGGGTCCGTCGACGGATAAACCGGGCATTCTGGAACAGATCTGCAAAGCCGGCCTGGACGTGGCCCGTTTGAACTTTGCGCACGGGACCGCGGACGACCAGCGTAAACGCGCGAAATCGGTCAGGCAGGTCGCGGAAAAAGCCAGACGCCACATCGGCATTCTGGCGGATCTTCAGGGCCCGAAAATCCGCATCGCGCGATTCAAGGAAGGCAAAGTAATTCTTGAACGAGATGCCCGCTTCGTTTTGGACCTTGCCCTGGACCCGGACGCCGGTGATCAACATCAGGTCGGCTGTCTCTACACGGCCCTGGCCTCCGACCTCACGCATGGGGACGTGCTGATGCTGGATGATGGACGCGTGGTTCTCAGGGTCGACAGAATCGAGGGCTCCCGCGTCGAATGCCGGGTCATCGTCGGCGGCGATCTGTCCAACCACAAAGGCATCAATCTGCAAGGCGGTGGCCTTTCCGCCCCGGCGCTGACCGACAAGGACAGGGAAGACATCCAAACCGCAGCCGAGATCGACGCGGACTATGTCGCGGTGTCTTTCCCGCGCTGTGCGGCCGATATCCACGAGGCGCGCAGGCTCCTGCGCGCGGCCGGCAGCGACGCCGGCCTGGTCGCTAAGATCGAACGCGCGGAGGCGCTGGATGTCATTGAAGAAATCATCGAGGCCTCCGATGGGATCATGGTCGCGCGGGGCGATCTCGGGGTTGAAATCGGAGACGCGACCCTGCCCGCGGTCCAGAAACATCTGATCGAGCTGGCCAGAAAAATGGATACTGCGGTCATTATCGCGACTCAGATGATGGAATCCATGATCCACAATCCGTTGCCGACGCGGGCGGAGGTATTCGATGTCGCGAATGCGATATTCGACGGAACCGACGCAGTCATGCTTTCGGCGGAAACCGCGGCCGGCAATTACCCGGTCAAGGCCGTCGAGGCGATGAGAAGGGTTTGCCTGGAAACGGAAAAGCAACCCGGTGTCCGGGTCCAGCCCGCCGACGATCTGCATTTCTCACGCGTCGACGAAGCCATCGCGAAGTCCGCGATGTATATCGCGAATCACACGGAGATCAAGGCGATCATGGCACTTACCGAGTCGGGCGCCACACCGATTTGGATGTCCAGACTGAATTCTTCGATCCCGATTTTTGCGATGACCGCGCACGCGAAAACCTGTCAGAAGGTCACCCTGCTGCGAGGCGTCCATCCCTTGCGTTTCAAGGTCGATACGATGAGTCATGCGGTATTGAACAAAGCCGCGATCGAGGAATTGGAGGCTCGCGGCCTGGTTTCCAAGGGCGACCTGGTGATTCTGACCAAGGGAGATTTGACCGGAGTTCCGGGCGGCACCAATGCGATGAAAATCATCCGGATCGGCGACGAACTGATACCGGAATAATCATCCAAAGACCTGCGCAGTCCAGATCTGCAGGATCTCTGAATTTGTGAAAGCAAAGAGACCCCGCATCGTTTTTCCGGGCAAAGAGAAATGAAGGGCAAGAACAGAATTTCCGACTCGATGTTGGATTTTCTGGTACACCAAGATTATTTTTCTGTCAATATTCCCCGGTTTCTGTATACTCTTACGACTGAGCAAAGCCCGGCCGAAGCTCGTTTCGGCGCGTCGGGTTTCACTTCTCAGATAAACAAACCCTAAAAAATGGCGCCGTTACAGGCTTGCCGATGATTGCCTGAATTGGAGGATGGTAGCTTAAGCTAAGAAATTGTCACTATTCATTCCGCCCCCGTTTTGCTCCATGATTGCATACGCTGCTGGTTAAGCGGTCGCGTGCGCGTGTCTTGCATTACCATGAAACAAAATTGAGGCGGCCGGACACGCCGTTTGCCCGGTATTGACTCGATGTCGATCATCGATTTCCTGCCAGGTTTGTCGTTGAAAATGCCGACTATCATTCCAGCAAAAGGTATTCAGATGGGCGGGTTGGAGCGTCAGTAACGATCGTATGAGGAGGAAATTATGAAATTAAAAGAACTACAGACCATAATCACCGAGAAAATTAAAAATCTAAAAGCACAGATCGAACCACTAAAAGCACTGTTCGGACAACTTCGCAAGGAACATTCTGAATCCAAAAATACGATCGCCTTCGTCAAACAGGCATTTACCCGGGAAATCCTGGAAAAAAAAGAACGCATTCCGGGTGCAATCATAAGCGCTTGGATATTGCTCCTGCTGATCGTGAGCTATGACTGGACCTTCGGCATGGACTGGCCGATGGTATTCTATTTTGGCGTATTGCCGTTCATCGTCTATTACATCGTGCGCACCGTAAGACAAGCGCCCTCAAGCTAGTCGTTGCGGATCGGGAATACAGCAGCGCCGGCTTCCGGGCAGATATTCCGCCCATCGTGATCACGGACCGCTTGCAGACCAGCGGGCGGTCCGTGTCGCCTTGAGGTTGAATTTTTGACCTTTACTTTTATGATTCCCCTCCGCCGACTTTCGGCGGATTAACAGGAGGCGAGACCACCATGCAAAACCTGGAAAACCTGATTGCAACCCTCCATCAACTCAGCATTGCAATTGTAAGCGATCCCTTCGCGAGCGCGATTGTAGGGGCTGCGCTCGGGGCTCTAATCGTCCTGTTTCCGGCTCTGTTCCTGCGTCGAAGTAACAAAAAGAAGAACGTCCGGCTGCAAGACGAGATGGACAGGAAGTACCGATCTCTTCAAGAATCCCTGTCGCTGAAAACCATCAATCTCGCGACCGTGGAGCAAACTTGCCAGGAACACAAAAAAGCTCTGGCAAATGCAGATGAAAGGATCGCGCGACTTGAAGAATCGCTAAAAAATGCGCCGGTTCTGGAAGCAAAGATTGAACAACAGCTGAGGCAGATCGAAGCACTCACGGAGACAATCGCAGGCGAACTCAACCTCGATCAATCTCCCGAACCTTGCCCTGCTGCTTCGGAAGCCGCGGAACCCTTAGCCAAAGCAGCAGTGATCGATCACCTGAGTGCTCGACTTTATCGGCAATTGTCGACGCTGCATCAACAGATCGCGGACCAAAGCCAGTTGATCACCGAATTACAGACCGAACTGAACGCCAAAAGGGAAAGCGTCGCGAAGCAGATCATCATCAAAGGTCAGCGGTTGCCGAAAATGGCGAAAGCACGTTTTGACGAACGGGTGATCGAGCCGATCCAGATGCGAGTCGACGGGTTCAGGCAGACCGTACAGAGATTTCCGGACCAAACCCGTGCAAAAATGGATCAGCTCTTGATCGATCCAATTTACAACAAGGTGAACGAGATTAAAACGGGTTTGGGCCAGATTCCTGTTCAAGCCTCGGCTCAATTGAATAAAATTGTGTTGGATCCCTTGAATGAATTCATTCACTCGGTTGATCGCAACGTAAAAAACTTCTCGGCGGGTTCGCATGAAAAATTCAACCGATTGATCACGACACAACTTGAGGCTCTGATTACCCAATTTAGAATGAGCGGGCGAAGCCTGTCCCGGGAAATGCTCGAAAATCTGAACCGGATCATTGTTCAGCCCCTCGAAAAGCTGCTGGCCGAGATCAAACAAAGATTAGCCGCACTGCCGGAACAAGGTGTTGCCAAGTTCAATGAGCATTTGGTGCGTCCTGCCATACAAAAACTGCAGGGACTTTCAGAATCGGGCAAGCAGGCTTCGATCGACGGAATTAGAAATGCCGGCAACTGGGTCATCGATACGGTGACTCGGAGTTCCGCTCCCGCCGCGGTTACCTGAAGTTCCGCAACCATCCTTTTCG
>JAKEEL010000234.1 GCA_022616595.1 Methylococcaceae bacterium | reverse complement strand
TTGCCCGGAGTCTCTCTCAGGGCGGTTTGATGCGCAAGAAACGACGGACTTCGGGGGCAAAAAACACCGAAAACGCAGCCGACGCCACGTCTTCCATGCTGTACCGGATGTTGCGCCCCGTCCGCTTGTCCGGAAACCCGCGCATCAGTTCCCGCAAATCGCCGACCAGATCGCCGAAAGTCAAGTGCGCTTTGTGCTCCCGAAAGGGATAAGCCGATGTTGCCGCTTGGTTGTTGATGAACCTCCCGGGTGCTTATAAGAAAGCGGCGGGATTTTGTCCAGCAGCTTATGCGGAAAAGGTCAAAATTAGAATTGCTGCAAGCCGAAAATGGAACTAGGCGCGGGCCGGTCCGTATGCCATACTACTAAGTTGTTTCAGCGACAGCCACTCCTGTGAGAACCCGAATGGACGAGAATAGAAAGAAAGCGCTTGGCGCGGCCTTGCTTCAAATCGAAAAACAGTTTGGCAAAGGTTCGGTGATGCGGATGGGCGACATCGCCTCCACCCGTGATCTCGAAGTGGTGTCGACTGGTTCATTGAGCCTGGATATCGCGTTGGGTTGTGGCGGACTGCCCAAAGGCCGTGTAATCGAAATCTTCGGGCCCGAGTCGTCGGGAAAAACCACCTTGACCCTTGCGGCGATTGCCGAGGTTCAGAGATCCGGCGGAACCGCGGCATTCGTGGACGCGGAACACGCGCTGGATCCGTCGTATGCCCGGAAGATCGGCGTGAACGTCGATGAATTGCTGGTTTCCCAACCGGATACTGGAGAGCAGGCGCTCGAGATTACAGACATGCTGGTCCGTTCCGGGGCGGTGGATATCATCGTGGTGGATTCAGTCGCGGCACTCACGCCGAAAGCGGAAATCGAAGGCGAAATGGGCGATGCTCATGTCGGATTGCAGGCCCGGCTGATGTCTCAAGCCTTGAGAAAGTTGACCGCGAATATCAAGCGCTCCAATGCGATCGTCGTCTTTATCAATCAGATCCGGATGAAGATCGGCGTCATGTTTGGAAATCCGGAAACGACCACCGGAGGCAACGCGCTCAAATTCTATTCCTCGGTGCGTCTCGATATTCGTCGAATCGGTTCGATCAAGAAGGGCGAAGAAGTGGTCGGCAGCGATACTCGGGTCAAGGTGGTCAAAAATAAAGTCGCACCGCCCTTTCGCCAGGCTGAGTTTGAAATCCTGTACGGGGAGGGGATCTCGCGCGAAGGTGAACTGATCGACCTCGGCGTAAAATATGGTTTCCTGCAAAAATCGGGTTCCTGGTACAGTTTCGACAACGAGCGGATCGGACAGGGAAAGGACAATGCCAGGGAGTTTTTGCGCGACAATGGGGAAATCGCGGGTAAACTGGATCGACAGATCCGTGACCACGCGTTCGGAAAGAACCTCGGCGCGCCCGCGACCGAGGAAAGCTCGAGCTGAGCGACACCAGGAAAGATGAGTTTACTATCCTGAACGGTATTAGCAGTAAGATACAGACTCCATGGAAAAAATGTCCAGTGCCGAATTGCGCACTGCCTTTTTAGATTATTTCAGCCGGCGCGGGCACCAGTGCGTGGCATCCAGTTCGCTGGTTCCCGTGAACGATCCCACATTGTTGTTCACCAATGCCGGGATGGTCCAGTTCAAGGATATTTTTCTCGGCCGTGAAACCCGTGATTATGTGCGCGCCGTTTCGACCCAACGGTGTGTGCGGGCCGGCGGCAAGCATAATGATCTCGAAAATGTAGGCTACACCGCCCGGCACCATACATTTTTTGAAATGTTGGGCAATTTCAGCTTCGGCGATTACTTCAAATCCGAGGCGATTCAATATGCCTGGGAATTTCTGACCCGGACATTGAAGATACCGGCAGATAGGCTCTGGATCACGGTCTATAAAAATGACGAAGCGGCGGCCGATGCCTGGCTGAACCAGATTGGCGTCGCACCGGCGCGTTTTTCAAGGTTGGGGGAAGAGAGCAATTTCTGGTCGATGGGGGATATCGGACCCTGCGGTCCGTGCACGGAAATTTTTTACGACCACGGGGAAAGGATTCCGGGCGGTCCGCCAGGTTCCGAAGCCGCGGAAGGTGATCGCTTCGTAGAACTCTGGAATCTGGTTTTCATGCAATACGAGCGATCGGCCGACGGAATCTTAACCGAACTGCCCAAACCTTCAGTCGATACCGGAATGGGGCTGGAGCGTTTGGCCGCGGTGATGCAGGGGGTTCAAAACAATTACGATATCGATCTGTTTCAGACATTGAT
This sequence comes from Methylococcaceae bacterium, assembly GCA_022616595.1. GTDB lineage: Bacteria > Pseudomonadota > Gammaproteobacteria > Methylococcales > UBA1147 > UBA1147. Next base: position 480 of record JAKEEL010000234.1, on the reverse strand, counting down.
TTCGTCGATTGCCGAGATTGCAAGAGTGCGCGATTTGAATAACAATTCGTTGCGTGTGATCGCCGACCATATTCGCTCCTGCGGTTTTCTGATCGTGGATGGTGTGTTACCATCCAACGAAGGCCGGGGATATGTACTCAGGAGAATCATCCGCCGCGCGATTCGGCATGGCTACCGGCTCGGTATGGAAGATAGCTTTTTTTACCGGTTGGTTGCGCCGCTGGCCGGCGAGATGGGTTCCGCTTTTCCCGAATTGGTCAAACATCAAGCGCAGGTCGAGAAGGTTCTGCGGCAAGAAGAGAACCGCTTTGCCGAAACCCTGGCACAGGGCATGAGGATACTCGAGGGTTGTGTCGAAGGTTTGGCCGGGGCTGAAATCCCGGGCGACACGGTTTTTCAGCTGTATGATACCTACGGTTTTCCGGTCGACTTGACCGCTGATTTCGCCCGGGAGCATGGCCTCGGGATCGATCTGGCCGG
>JAKEEL010000233.1 GCA_022616595.1 Methylococcaceae bacterium | reverse complement strand
GTCGGATTGCCGCTGATCGGACCGTCGAGATAGGCCCGATCCGCCCCCGAACGCCACGCAGCATCGCGCAGCGCGGGTAGTTCGCGGGTTCCGGGCGTCATTAGCTTCGAGGACCCAGAATGAATCAGCAGAAAGAAAAAGATCTATGGCGCGGTTACCTGTTACAAGGATTGATGCTGGGTAGCCTAATCGGTTTGGCGCTGTTCTTGAAGCGCTACGAAACCATCAGTGATCTTCCAATGGGTAGCCAGATCAAAGCCCTTGCGTTCATCTGGTATACCTATGCGCTGACGGGTCTCGTCGCAACCGGAGTAGTTGTAGCCGGTATTCGCATAGTCGGGGGCGCAGCCGGCCGTGAATCCGGAAATTTGTCGATTTGGCCCCCTGCGGCCTTCCCCGCTGTTCTGATAGGCATCAAGGCGTTCGAATTCAGCGATCTCGGTTATAGCATGACGCTTATCGCGCCGTGCGCTGCGATCGGCACATTCGTGACCTGCAGTTGTATCGCAATGCGGGTCAAACAGTTACGAAGCACTGCGTTCTGGGTCGGCTCGGTCTCGATAGCCATGCTCCTGAACCTCGTTCTTTTGGCCGTCCTTGGAACCGCGAGACAGGGTGTGCCTTGGGAACCCCAACTGTTGCTATTGCCTCTGATTGTTCTGCAGTGTTTGTCGCTGCGGTTTGCGGCAGAACCGCGGCGAGCGAGGATCGCTACCATTTTGAATGGTGGTTTTGCTGTGCTGGGGCTGGCGGTGTTGCTAGCCATGCATGGGTTCTCCGGCAAATCCGGTTCAGCGTATAACGTCATTATTCTAAGCGTCGATACGTTGCGCGCGGATCATGTGTCAGCCTACGCCAACTCGCGGGTCGACACACCAAACCTGGCTCGTTTTTCCAAACGAGCTATGGTGTTTGAGAATGCCGTTTCTCCGATTCCAGTCACCAATCCGTCGCATACCAGCATGTTGACCGGATTGTATCCAGGAAACCATGACATCCAAAGGAACAGAGCCATCGAGATCGATCCTACCGTCAAGGTGCTACCCGAACTGCTTGCAAAAGTGGGATACGTCAGCGCAGGTTTCGTAAGCGCTGCCCCGCTTTCCGACCGGCATTCAAAGCTGAGTGAGAAGTTCGGGTTGTACGACGATGACATCTTCGGCAACCCGAAAGTCCCGGACATGGTTGAACAAGACCCGTTGTTTAGATTCCTGGCCGCTGACCCGCCGGAACGATTTCGCCGTCCCGCGGAAGAAACAGTTACTGCGGTGATCGACTGGCTTCGTTCGAACAAATCGACTAATTTTTCATTATTCGTTCACCTTTTCGATCCGCACGGTCCCTATCAGCCTCCTCCTCCATATGACCGGTTGGCGGGCCCCATGCCCGATGGTGCGCGGGATATTAAAAACTTCTATCAACTTTCTCCTTCGGAACGCCTTGCGGTAACCAGCGATTCGGAAACAGTCGAATATCTGAAAAAGCTTTATGCGGCTGAGGTCGCTTATGTCGACTCGCAAATCGGTCGGCTCTTGGGTGAACTCGAGAGGCTTCGACTTCTTAACAGTACGGTGATCGTATTCACGTCGGATCATGGTGAAAGCCTGACCGAACACAATTATTTTTTTGATCACAGCGGAGACCTTTATCAGCCGTCGTTACACGTGCCGTTGATGATTCGATTTCCGGATGGTACCGGCGCGGGTCAGCGTTTCCGCTCACCGGTATCCCTGATTGATATTATGCCAACCGTGCTTGAATACCTTAATATTGAAGTTCCGGCAAAGCTTGACGGCAGTTCCCTGCTTGGCCGGGTGCGCCGACATCAGGATGCAGTTTCCAACCAATTCATCATATCCTCGGTTTTCGACGGAGGGAGTTTTGAATTCAAAAGGATGCTCTCATTGCGGTCGCCACGGCACAAATATATCTATATTGCACCCTATTGGGTGGATTTTGTGTTGGTGCCGGCCAGGGAGGAGCTGTACGATTTGGTAACAGATCCTCGAGAGCAGCACAATATCATCGCCGAGCGACCCGATACTGCACAGAAACTCAGAGAGGTTGCAGATCGCTACTGGGTTGATTGGGACGGCTTGCTTAAAGAAGACGTGGACGTCGGAAGTCGTTCCCATGATTCCAGTGCCTTGAAAGCGCTTGGATACATCAACTGAAGGAACATTGCTTGAAACCACGGGGCTTTGCCATCCGTGCTCGAAAATGGAAGCGGTGCTCGGGGAGAGCGGTCTGAACGCGATGCGCGGGGACGGCGGCCTGACGGCACGGGTGGTCGAGGGTGGGAGGATGCGGGTCGGCGGTGCCGTTTTCCCGCTTCGGCCCGATTCGTTTCCGTGAATTTCAGGAAGCCGCGGGAAGCGTGATTGTGAATTCGGCGCCCGGTGACTTGTTGATCACGTCGACCCGGCCTTGCATGCGGTTCGCGAGTTGCCGGACCAGCGCGAGCCCGATTCCCGTACCGACCGTCTCGCGCGTGAGTTCGTTTTCCGCGCGATAGAACAATTTGAATATCTTTTTCATCTGATCCGGCACGATTCCGGGCCCGTAGTCGCGGACCGAGAATCGCACCGATCCCGCCGGCGCCGGACCGCAGCCGAGTTCGATGATTCTCCGGTCCGATTTGCGCGAGAATTTGATCGCGTTATCGACCAGATTGATGATGATCTGCGTGAAGGCGTCTGGATCCGTCTTGACCTCGATGCCTTGGGCTTCGGAAGAAATCGAAAGCACGAACTGGAAACCCGCCGCGTCGGTCTGGGTCAGGACTTTCTGGCGGACTTCTTCCATCAGGGTCCCGACCGGCACCGCTTTGATTTCCATCCGCACCTCGCCGCGCCCCAATTTCGCGAGCTGCATGACGTTATTGATCAGGCGGGTCAGGCGCTCGCTTTCACTCAGAATGTAGTCGTAATAAGCGATCTTCTTTTCTTCGGACGTCCAGCCTTCGCGCAGCATCTCACTGTACATCCGGATCGAGGTCAGCGGAGTCTTGAGTTCGTGGCTGATCGCCGAGACGAAGTTGCGTTGCTGCTGGCCCATTGTGATCTGGACCACGCCAGTGCGATACATCAGGACGAATCCGCCGGCCAAAACGCCCACCAACACGATCGCGATCCAGAAGACCAGTTCGGACCCCGGTCCCGGCGGAAGCCGGGTCACGCTGAACACCAGATCGAAATCGTTCAGGGGCGGCGAGAGGCGGGTCTGATACAACACGGAACCGGCGAATTCCGTGGTTCCGGGCGCGTAGTCGAGCGAGACTCCACGTTTGAACGCCGAGAACACGGTTCCCTGATACGCGATGATCAGATCGCTCATTTTCGAGAGTGGCGAATCATCGAATGCCGTGCTCACGATCCCGTTCAGGAAGGGATGCTGTTCGATCAGCATTCCCTGGATGTAGCGCTGCCGGTCGCGCCAGACCTTTCTGAACAACACGAAGTGCCCGCTGTCGAGCAGGCTGAATTCGAAGGGATCGATCTCGCTTTCGAAGGTGTGGATGCGCGGTTCGTCCTGAAGCGCCGGACCGGATTCGAGATCCACGCGCCCGGACGGTGCTTGCGGTTCCGCGACCGCGATGCGTTCCTTTCGGGCGATTCGTTTAGGTTCCGACGCCGTTTTTTTGTTGTCTTGTTCTGCCGAAGGTGCATTTGCCGAACCGGATTGATAACTGTAATCCAGATTGAAGTCGCCGATTGTGCCCTGCTTTTGGGTCTTTTGGATTTTTTCACGAACCTCGTTCCGGCGGGTCAGGCTGTTCAGTTGGTCGAAGGCCGCCTGCGGGGAAATCGAGTCGGCAGGAGCGAGGGTTTGAATATCTTCGGCGCTGGTTTTCGGGCTGTCCTGCGATTCGGCCTTTTCAAGTTCCACTTTACCCGGTTGGGGTGAAAGCAAAACCTGACGGCCCGGGGCTTCCGAATCCCGCAAGCGGTCCGGTTTTCCATTGTTGACGAGTTTATTCCGGCTCAGGATTCCGCGGATCCGGTTTTCAAGCGCGAAGCGATCCTGGAATTCGTCTGCCGGAAGCCCGAGCGCGGAAGGATTGCCCGGCTGCCGCGGCAGGAGCGGCGTGCTCAGGCTTCCCAGGCTGTCGACCTGGAAATAACCGATCGCGCCGGGAAAGGAAGTCGAGACCGGAAAGATCGAGAGCGGGGAACGCTGCGGCAGATTCAGATAGGCTTCGCCTTCGAGCACGAGAAATTGATAATCGGTGAAGGAACGCGACTCTTCCTGATCGATCAGGCGGCGCAGGTTCGAGTCGATGCGCGCGGCGAGTTCCTCGGCGATCAGCCGGTGCTGATGAAAGGCCTGCCATTTCAGTTGGCTGTAGGCTTGTTGGATCAGGATTCCGGAGGGAATCGCGAGCGCCATGAAAAACAGGAACAGCCACCTCCCGAGCCGTTTTTTACTGATTTCGGCCGTTGAATCCACTCTCGTTTCAGCCTTTGATCAAGCGATAACCCGCGCCGCGCACCGTGACCAGGTAGCGCGGTTCCGCCGGAGCCGGTTCGATCTTGCGCCGCAATTTTGCGATGTGAATGTCGACGGTCCGGGTTTCGATGTTCAGGTGTTTCGCGTAACCCCAGATTCTATGCAGCAATTCTTCGCGGGACGCGGGGCGATCCGAATTGCGATCCAGGTATTCAAGAATATCCATCTCGCGCCGCGTAAACGTGATCTTCCGGTTCCGGTCCCGCCCCGACAGATTCCGCTTGTCGATTTCGAGATCCTCGCCGAGAACGATGAGGCTGCTCTCGTCCCGACCGATCGAGGATCGTCTGAGCACGGCTTTTACGCGCAGCACCAGCTCCGTGACCGAAAAAGGCTTTGCGATGTAATCGTCCGCGCCGAGCGAGAGGCCCTGAATGATGTCTTTGTCGGCGGTTTTCGCGGTCAGCATGATGATCGGCTGGTGGCGGTCCTGCTCGCGGATCCGGTTGCAGACTTCGAAGCCGTCCATTCCGGGCAGCATGATATCGAGCAGAATCAGATCGAAAGCACCGCCCTGCGCCTTTCTGAGCCCGGCTGGTCCGTCCTCCGCGCAGTCCACCGCATAGCCGTGGTAGGTGAAAACATCCTGCAGGCCGGTGCGAATCGGGCTTTCGTCTTCGACGATTAGTATTCTGGTCTTGCGTTGCGTATTCATTCCGATCCGGAAATCGAGGCAATGTTGATTGAGGCGCCTGCCGTTCAAAGCCCTTGCCGCCCTTATCGGTATCTACGATGTATTAATCCTAGCCCTTAACCTAACGAATTACCTCATCCGAAATGTAAAGTTCCGGTAAATTTTTGCGCGAAGTTTTTACCGAAGCGTGTCTGTTTTACCGGGGGTCTCCGGCCTAAACTGATTTCCGTGTCCGTATTTTTTAGAGGAGATCCCTGACATGAGATTGATCGAACGAATCACGCGCTTGTTTCGCGCCGACGTGCATGACTTATTGGACCGCATCGAAGAGCCCGCCGTGGTGCTCAGGCAAGCGGTCCGCGACATGGAAAAGGAGCTGGGTCTGGATGAGCAATCGATCCGGCAGCTCGCACGCGATGATGAACGCCTGGCAAACCGGCTCGCGGAATCGGAAAGTTTACTCAAAGACATCGAGGCCCGGCTCGATGTGTGTTTCCAATCCGGACGGGAGGAACTGGCCCGCCGGTTGATCAAACGGCGTCTCGAGACGCAGAACCTGCAAAAGCAATTGGGCAGGAAAAGAAGCCAGATGAAGGATCAGCTCGCGAGGCGCAAAGCCCGGTTCGAAGAAAACCAGGCGCGTTTGGAGGAAATCCGGCAGAAGGCCGAATTGCTCGCCGATGAGGCGTCCGATGAAACCCTTGGCCAAGAGCCGGGATTCCCGTCAGACGTGATTCGGGACGAAGACGTGGAGGTCGCCTTTTTAAGAGAAAAGCAGATCCGGAGCCGGCCATGAACCGGTTTTCTTTCATCGAAGGCTTGGGATTCGCACTGTTTGCGAGCGCCTTTGGCGGCCTGCTGTTTTTCGCGTTGTCGCCGTGGTTCGCGGTGACCTTTCTGTTCAAATCGCTTGTTAGTCTGATCGCATGTGGGTATGTCGCTTACTTGCTGAT
>JAKEEL010000232.1 GCA_022616595.1 Methylococcaceae bacterium | reverse complement strand
CGGTGCGTTTCTAAGCGGCGGTCTGGACAGCTCCACAGTGGCCGGCTACATGAGCAAAATCACCCCCGAACCGGTACCAACCTATACCATCGGATTTGACGCCGAGGGTTACGATGAGACCGAGTTTGCCAAAATCGCTTCGGATCATTTCGGTACTCGATCGGTTGTAAAGGTGCTTGGTCCCCACGACGTGTTCGAGGCCATACCCCGCATTGCCGCGGCCTATGACGAGCCCTTCGGGAATTCCTCGGCGATCCCCACCTACTATTGTGCGAAGCGTGCGCGTGAAGACGGGATCCAGACACTGCTCGCGGGCGATGGCGGGGATGAGCTTTTCGCGGGCAACGAGCGTTATGCGAAGCAGATGCGGTTCGAGCTTTACGCCGGCCTGCCGGCCGCGATCAGGCAGGGTTTGGAACGCATCTGCCGTATCATGCCCGCCGTCGATACGCTGGGGGTATTGAAAAAGATCAGCAGCTTCATCAGGAAGGCCGAGATTCCGCTGCCCGAGCGCATGGAATCTTACAATTTTCTGCATCAACGGGACATCGCCGAGATCTTTGATCCGGAATTCCTGAGAGGAATCGACCGGGACGCTCCGCTCGCACATCTGCGCAAGTACTTCGACAAAGTCGAATCCGCTTCCAAATTGAACAGGATGCTTTATCTGGACTGGAAGAGAACACTCGCCGATAACGATTTACGCAAGGTGAATGAAATGTGTAAACTGGCCGGCGTGAAAGTTGCCTACCCGATGCTGGACGACGATCTGGTCGACCTTTCCCTGCGGATTCCGGGAAAATTAAAATTGAAACGCGGAAAGCTCAGATACTTCTATAAGTTCGCACTCAAAGATTTTCTACCGGAAAGAATCCTGAACAAATCAAAACACGGCTTCGGGCTACCTTTCGGTGTCTGGATCCGAACCCATCGCGAATTGCAAAATTTCGCCTACACGCAGGTAAGCAACCTTAAAGATCGTGGTATTTTCAAAGGCTCTTTTCTTGACCGGAGCATCCAATTGCATCGCGATGATCACGCCGCGTACTATGGCGAATTGATCTGGATTTTAATGATGCTGGAAACCTGGCTGGCTCATCACCATGATCCGAATTGAGCCTGCTTTCCTGATTCCGGTCACTGTACGTCCTGGTAGTTCCGGATCATCCGCAGCATGAATTGGGCGGGATTTTTGTCCCACGGTGTAAAGCGCGGCAGCTGCCAGATATCGGAACCGACGGTCGAAACCCCCCAATGGGTCGAAACCGCGGCTTTGAACCCGAGACCGGGTAAGATCCTCCTATGGAAATCGGTATAATCCCGGCCCGGTTTTCCGTTCGGATAGGCGAAAAACGAGACGCTTTTCCCGGTCAGTTTTTCGAGCGCGTTTTTTCCGTCCAGAATCTCGCGCCTGGCTTCCTCGCGATCCAAAGCAGCCAGGATCGGGTGGCTGACCGTATGTCCGCCGATTTCCATGCCGGCATCGACAAGCTTTTTCACCTGCGCTCCGGACATCATCAGGTCATCCGGCAATTCGGACGCCATGGAAGCGATGAAGCGGGTTCCCGCGCTGCGTTGTTCGGGCGGCCGATGTTTCAACGCGTCAATGACCCGCTGCGCGGTATCGCGACGCGCGTTTTCAGTTGCCAGCGGTTGAACCCCCATGCCGATTGAACTCAAATCGATGTCTTTGGCCTCAAGCTGTCTGAAGGACTCCAAAATCGTATCATTCCACATTCGACCGCCATCCAGGTAACCCGAGCTGATAAAAAAGGTTGCCGGGATATCCCACTTCTTCAGAATCGGTAAGGCAACCTCGACATTGTCGGCATAGCCGTCATCGAAGGTCACACAGACGCTCGCCGGCGGCAGATCGCCGGTTTTTAGGAGATCCAGCGCTGCCGCGAGCGACAAGGGATTGAAAAAACTTCGCAGCAACTCCATGTGCCACTCGAAGCGGGCTTCATCGACTACATCGCTCCTCATGAAATCGCCGGACGCCAGCACGCGATGGTAGATCAGAATCGCAAGCCGGCGAGCGGATCTTCTGCCACAGGCCAGCGGTAACAATCTGGCAAGCGTGCTAAGCGTCAGGTTTTTCAATTAAATTGATATTCTGGAAGGAAGACATGCGAAAGCTCATTATTCTTGGATCAACCGGCAGAAATCAATCCCCGAATACCGTCAACCAGACGTCCGGCGCCGGCTTCCGCGCTGTGCCTGTCGAGCGCCCCGTAGGCAACCCTTAGATAGCATCCTTGCCGGATACCGAACGCGGAACCCGGAACCACGGCCACCCGATAGCGTCGAATCAATCGATCAACCAGCGTTAAATCATCGATCCTGGTTCGAACTTTGAGCAGAATATAAAACGCACCCTCGGAAACCGGAGCTTCGACAAAATCGCCCATTTCCGCGAGGCGGGTTAGCAATTCGCTGCGCATCGCTTCGATCTGTCCGAATTTGGATTGAAAGTAGCCAAGTCCGGCATCGAGGGCGCCCAAGGCCGCGAATTGTGAAATGACCGGCGGGCAGATCAACACGGTATCCTGTATTTTCGAGATCGCATCCAGAAGCCCGGCCGGTATCACCATGTAGCCGACCCGCCAACTCGCGAATCCATAGGCTTTCGATAACGAAAACAACGAAATCGTATGAGCCGATGCGCCGGGAATCGAAGCCGGCGAGAAATGCGGTTTCGATCCATAAATAAAATATTCATAGGCTTCATCGCTGATATGGTAAATACCCTGTCTCAGACACAATTCGTTGATCGCCCGCAAATTTTCCTCCGAATAAACCGCACCCGTAGGATTGTTCGGAGAAATCGTAACGATGGCCTTGGTCCGCGGGCTCACGGCCGCCGCGATGCGTTCGGGCTGCAACTGATAATCTCCGCCGACAGGAACCGAGACCGGCCGGCATCCGGCCATCCGGATCGCCATTTCATGATTGAAGTAATAGGGGTCGGCAATGATGAATTCGTCTCCGGGATCGCCGATCGCCAGCACCGTATGATAAAAACCCATGTTCGAACCCGCGGTGACCACGACTTCGGAACGCGCGAGGTCGATCCGGTTTGCGCGGCTGAGCTTCTCGGCGATCGCGGCGCGCAACTCGGGCAAGCCCTGAACGGCGCCATATTTGTGATGGTCCGGATTCTCCAGAAAGCCGGCGATCCGATTCAGCGCCTGCTGCGGCGGACCGTAATACACGACTCCCTGACCCAGTGAGATCGTGCCGGGCGTCTGTCTGATCTTTTGCGCGATCGCCGGAATGATCGGGAATTGGACCGAGTCGATGCGCCGGCTGCACGCTTCAGGCTTCGATCTCATGGTATGGAATCAACGGCCCGCAGCGGCTTGTTCTTCCTGGATGTAGCTGACCTCACGATAGCGTCCGACCACAAACAGGAACAAGGCTGCGGTACAAAACATCAACACGGTGAAGAACCAGAAATAGGAAGCGCCCGCGAGCTTGCTGCTGCCGTCGTCGTTCTGAATGAAAAAATTCACGGTGCTGGTGAACAGATTTCCGATCGCAACCGACATCATGAAAAAAGCCATGATAAAGGATTTCATCTTGCGCGGTGCCTGGGTATAGGAAAATTCCAGACAGGTCACCGAAACCATCACCTCGGCCGAGGTCAATATCAGATAGGCGAGAATCTGCCAGACGATGTTCGGGGCATGGCCCGCATCGATTTTCGTTTGAATCCAAGCCGTCAGCGCAAATGCGGCACCGGTCACAAACATGCCGATCGCGATCTTGCGCAGCGCGCTCACTAGGATCCAGCGTCCGAGCAGCGGATACAAATAGGCCGTAAACAACGGGATCAGCATCATGATCAGCAAGGGGTTGGCCGCCTGAATCTGCGAGGGCAGGATCTCGAAACCGAAAATCTCACGGTCCATCTTCTGCGCCTGAAGCACCCAGGACGATCCGGTCTGGTCGAACAGCGCCCAGAACATCGCGACGAACAGATAGATCACGGACAACCTGCCGAGCGAGGCCAGACCGAGTCCACTCAATGTTTCACGTACGAAATCGATTCCGCCTGCGGGAATATGCACGAATTTGAAACGCCCGGCCCAGAAAACCAGGGTCGCGGCCAGCATCAGAATACCGGGCGCCGCGAACGCGACATGCGCGCCGAACCGGCTCAACAGCATCGGGGTGATCAGCATCGAAGCGAACGCGCCCAAGTTGATGGCGAAATAGAACCAACCGTAGACAGGGGTCAACAAATGCTGGTTGGTCCTGCCGAATTGATCGCCGACATGCGCCGACACACAGGGCTTGATTCCGCCCGCGCCCAGCGCGATCAATGCCTGGCCGACCATCAGACCGGCCCGCGTGTGGTCCACCGCGAGTGCCAGATGCCCCAGACAATACACCAGCGACAAGGAAATGATGGTTCTGTATTTGCCCCAGAATGCGTCGGCCAGCAGGGCTCCGAACAAAGGAGTGATGTAAACCGCCGATACAAACAGATGGAAATAACCTTTCGCTTCGTCTTCGCTCATCACGGCGGGCCGGCCGCTTGAATCCGTCAAATACTGGGTCATGAACACCACCAGAATCGCGCGCATACCGTAATAGCTGAAACGTTCCGCCGCTTCATTCGCGATGATGTTGGGAATGCCCTTCGGCATCTCCGGGGAAGACAGCGGAGCGGTTCTATATTTGGTCATTCGAAAAGAGGATCTCGGACAATATCAAAGCCTGGTTCCTCGCGCCTGGATTTCACTCCGATGCGCTTAGCGGCGCGGCTATTTTTCAATTCTACCGGCTCGGATTAAAATAGTCTTCATCGAAGCGGAGGTACCGGTCATCCAATCTCATCTCGCATTTGCATGGCTTTTCCCGGCGGTGATCTTGTGCTTTGCCCTCGCGGCATGCACGGGTATCACGACGACAACACCCGACGGCCGCGAAACCACGCGCTCGCGCGAGGAGTTCGAACGCTATGTGGAGGCGGTGTTTCGCCGCCAGAACCAAGCCTCGGTCGAAGCCGGTCAACTATTGAACGAGGAGATCAAGCCCGGGGATCGTATCGCGCTCGAAGCCGCGGAGCGCAATATGCTGCGGGCTTGCAGCGCCTTGAACCAGGTCGTCAAACAGAAAATGGAGCGAGAGAATCCCGGAATCTTTCTCGAAATGGAAGTCCGGGACACGATCGGGGCCTGCGATTTTACGACCCGGATGCTCGAGGAATTGATCGCGGAGCAGGAATAAGCCAGCCAGTTCGGGATTACATAGGGGTATCCCGGATCGGGGGCTCGTCCTTCGAAACGAGTGCCTCGATCAAAAATCCTTGGACGTCTTCGCCGAGTTCGCGCCGCAGAATCACGGAGTCACAGGAAAGGATCGAGAAACCCGACGCTTCGAGAGTCGATCGCAAATATTTCCCGGAATGACAGTAGCGGCCATGCGGCTGAAGTTCGAAATCCCGCTCGTGAACCGATTTTTCCACCGTGAAAACAAACACGCCGCCCGGCCGGAGAGCGCCGAATGCGGCCTTGAATACCGGTTTCAAATCGCCGAAATAGACCAGCGTGTCGGCCGAGAGGATCGCATCGTAGGCCTCGGACAAGGCCGCTATGAATCCGGTCAATTCGGCCTCGAACAAGTGATCGTACGCCGAGCGCTGCGAAGCTTTTTCGAGCATTCCGGGTGAAATATCCACCCCGTCCAGCCTGGCTACCGATGCCTTGATCAGAGGACCGCAAAGCCCGGTTCCGCAGCCTGCATCGAGCACCTCGGGCTTATGCAGTGATGCGGAAAACCGCGAATTGATCAAAGCGCTGACCAGTTCGGGAGCCCGATAATCGAGACTTTTCAGTACTGAATCGAAACTGTTCGCGAAATTGTCGAAGGTCTTGCGAACATAGCCGTCATTCGCGCGTTCCGGAACGATGTCCGGGTTGAAAGTCGCGCGCAAGTGCAAGGCCGACACGTTGCCGGGGTCGCGTTCAAGCCACTCCTCGATCAGTTTGAAAACCTTCTGGCCTTGTCCGGACGCGTACAGGATCTGCCTCAGATAACTGTATTCTTCTTCCTCGTAGGGCCTCAGGTGAATCGCCTTCCAGTAACAGTCGATCGCCTCATCGAATCTTCCCATTTTGCGGTAGCAATTGCTGAGATTCTGGTGAATATCCGGGTTTTCGGGCGCCTGTTTCAGCGCTTTCCCGAAAGTATCGAGGGCATTGTCGTAGTCGCCGTGTATTTTCAGAATGACGCCCAGATTGTTCAGCGCATCCGCGTGATCCGGATG
>JAKEEL010000231.1 GCA_022616595.1 Methylococcaceae bacterium | reverse complement strand
GATTTTTCGCCAACCGGGGTTTGCCGTTGCAATTGCGCAAGTCCGAGTATCATGTCCTGGCCGGTCTCGTTCCGAAGGAACGACTGGACCTTGAAATCAGCCAGAAATTGGATATTATTGTCGCCGTGGCAAAACAAGCGAAGCCGCGATCAGGATGAAGACTTTCCGTGCGGGGCGGGTTATGCAACGCGCCTCGAACGTTTTCTCCGGCGTCCCCGCAGCCTTGAAAGGTTCGGGACGGAATTCAAATCCAGTCCCGTTCAACCGACGAGTTTGTTGCAGACCAGCTTGGCACTCAGCGGTACAATCCAATCAAGAGCAGTTGCAAAAAATTTGAAGAACCCGGTTATTTTCGTTTCAACCGCGTTCCACTCATCCGAATGTTCCAACGTTTCCAAGTCTGCTGACGCGAGCGCTTTAGTCAAAAGCACGGACGGTCTTTCAACCTCTTGAGGTCTTCAGGGTCCCGCGATGTCGCACACCTTTTGAGAAACTGCTGCATGTCGGGATCCTCGATCGTTTCGCCGATGGTCGCGAGTTTAACCGCAATGAATTTCAAGACATCGGCCTGGTTGGGGTCGCGCTCTGCGGCAGCCTGGCGTGTCATTGTCGCAGCGAGGTTCCGCATACGACTACCGTTGACCGGATGCTCCGCACCGGTGCGTGCCCATTCGAAATACGCTGCGTCACTCGTGAAATCCGATCGGTTCTTCATGTAGCCGGCCGTGGCCTGGAACCACAGGATCATTCCCATCGGGATGGTATGGGAACGACCCAGGAGATCCACAGCGAATTCGTCGGCCGCTTCCTCTTGCCTTTGGATCTCCGCCGGCGAGGCATCCGTCAGCGTGTGCCCGAATCGCAAGTGCGCGAGTTCGTGCGCAAGGATGAAGGCCCATGCCGTGTTACGAAACCGCAGCGACAAATCGTCAACCTTTGGGTCTCGCTCCCAAATCCGAGGCGGTACACCTAGCGCCGTGATAGGGTCGGGCAACCGTCCCCCCGGGAAATGCTCGGCTGGTCGGTGTTTCAGCATGACGAGGTATTCATCGAAAGGCTCCAAGCTGTAGCCGTTCTGGTAGCGCCACGCGTAGGCGATGCTCAAGTCCTCTACGAATTTAATCGACGAGAGGGGTGCCCTGACCGTCGGTCTACCTTCAAAAACCATCGACGTGAACGCTAGCGGCCCCGCGGCACGTGTTGTGTGCCATAGGACAACTCCCTCCGTTGCGCGCCGTTCATCGGGCGTCATGAAGTCCCGGAGCCCTTTCTCAAGCAAGAATTTGAACTTCTGTACGTAGCGTTCCTTGTCGTCGGCCAGTTGCTTGTCGGAGTAGATCTCGACCGCGACCGAGGCCGTCGGCACCCATAGCGTCAAAAGTATCAGGAAAATGAAAGGAAGGCTCATCTGTCGTTGCTGCCGTTCTATATGGTGGACGCCATCAACTCGCGCTTGTCGAGAACCGACACCACATTCGCCTATTCGCCCGTTCGTCAAAGTCCTGCATACGCTAGTTGACGGGGGTATTGAACCATCGCGCACAGTTTAGTCTGCAATGGGTGGATGGTCTGGTAGGAGGTCACTCTCGCCAGACTCGTCCTCGATGCCGCGAATTTTCAGCCCGCCTTTGCATTGGTCCATCGCGAACCTGATTTCCCGGTAGTGATCCGGGTATTCTTCCTGAATGTAAGAATGATTTCGAAGGTAGGCTTCCAACTGAAAGACGACCGCGTGGCAATCACCACGCTCCAACGCCCGTTTTGCCGCATAGTAATTCGAATAACGATCCTCTTTGTCTTTCTCGGCAGCTATTCCATCGATCGTTATCATTGCGACCAAAACACTAAGCGTGATGGAAATCCTATTCATTTGGTCATCATCGGTGGATGCTCGGGCAGCCTGTCGACAATTCGTCGCGCACTGCCGGGCAACTCGACATCGAAGCCTTGAATGATTGTCGCGGTGATGACGGCGGCGCCGAAGAGAGCGAAGAATGTACCAGGCGCGGCCCGGTTCAACTTGATCCGTCTGGACCCTGACGAGGCCTCCAGGGTTCCCGCCGGTTGCTCAATGCCGACCATAAACAAACGATAACCCATGTAACCGAACAGGAGGCCAACGAGGAGACTGGCGACTTTATATGCCGCCACAATCGACAGGGCCCACACTTCGAGGTTATCTGTAAAGGAATGAGACACTTTTGCCTCCGAAATTAGACCGATTCTCGTCGAGTACTTCATGGTGTCAATTTGCCGCGTCGAACGCCGGCTACTCAGCAATGCGTCCGCTGAAACGGAAAGCTCCCGTAGCCTTCGACCGAAATAACAACACTCGATCCCGTATAGTCGGAAATCTTGATGTAGAGCGCTCCACTTTCGTATTCGTACCCTCTAAACATCCTGCCCGCACCGAACCAGCCGTCGGCCTTGATCTGCATCGTGCCCGCAGCGGCAGAGCGAATCGTGCCCATGACCTCGTAATAATCGCCATATCTTTCAGTTGCGAGCGATAAAATTGCCGATCCGCCTGCGTAATCGGTTCCGACAAAACACTCGTATACTTGCTGACCTTGCCCGATTTTGGGGCAGATGACCACCGGTATCAGTGCTGTCAGACTGAAAAAAAAGAGTTTATTAATCATATCTCACCCCTGCAGAACTTAGGCACTGTCCGAAATATGGCCGTTTATGGGCGCCTGCGCGGTGAGATTTCTCATAAAAGAACTGGGATATTTTCCCGAAAAACGCACGCGTCGCTTGTTGCACCGGTACCGAGAATAGGAAAAATAAACTGCCTTGTTACTCAAACCAAAAATTACCAAATGGAGCAATGACTTGTCAATCACGACCTTTTCTGAGACTCCTAGCCGCGGCCGGTAAACCCGCTTGCGCGGATCGGCCCGCATTTTCCGATTGTGGCAGTGCCGCATGTACGGGGCTTGATGTCCTCGGGTTAAATGGCTTTACTTTTTCCAGACGTTGATTACAGCATGCGGTTTTTGCCCGTTGAATTTCACAGCGTATCTTCAATGATTCAGGCGATCGCGCTGGATTTCTCGGCCAGTCTTTCGAGCAAGCCATTCACGAATTGGATTTTCTCTCCACTGCTTTCGAGTTTTTCGATGAACCGGAGTTTTTCAGGACCTTCCATTTTATATCGGTGGGCCTGGTTCTGGACCAATTCGATCACCGCCATCGGATCGATGTTCGGATTTTCAGAGAATACGATCCGCCCGCCCGTGGCGGAGGCTTCGATTCTCAGGATGCCGATTTCGGCTGCCTTCAACTTGATTTCGGTGACTTCGAAAAGGTTTCGGGTCGCTTCCGGCAGCAGGCCGAAACGGTCGATCATTTCCACTTTGAGATCCTTGATCTGCTCGGTCGATTCGGCGTTTGCAATTCGTTTGTAGAGTACCAGGCGAGTGTGCACATCGGGCAGATAATCATCCGGAATCAGCGAGGAAAAATTGAGTTCGATCTCGGGGCCCGCAGGACGCGTCGTGTCGAGTTCCGGTTCCTTGCCGGATTTGAGGCTCGCTACGGCACGCTCGAGCATTTCCGTATACAGGCTGAAGCCGATCTCCTGGATCTGGCCGCTCTGCTCCTCGCCCAGCAGTTCGCCCGCGCCGCGAATCTCGAGATCATGCGACGACAGCATGAATCCCGCGCCGAGGCTGTCCGATGCTTCGATCGCCTCGATTCGTTTGATCGCATCCGGGGTCATCAGGTTTCTCGGCGGAACAATCAGATAAGCATAAGCCCGGTGATGCGAACGTCCGACCCGCCCGCGCAACTGGTGCAATTGGGCAAGGCCGAGTTTGTCGGCGCGGTTGATCACGATGGTGTTGGCGCTCGGAATATCGATGCCGCTTTCGATGATGGTCGTGCACAACAGCAAATTGAAGCGCTGATGATAAAAATCCAGCATCACCCGTTCGAGTGCACGCTCCGGCATTTGTCCATGCGCGATTTCCAGCCGGGCTTCGGGCAGCAACTTTTTAAGTTCCCGCGAGGCGCGTTCGATTGTCTTCACGTTATTGTGCAGGAAAAAAATCTGTCCGCCGCGGCGGATTTCCCGGAGGCAAGCCTCCTGAATCAAGGCGTCGATCCATTCACTGACGAATGTGTTGATCGAGTGTCGATTCGGCGGAGGGCTCGCGATGATCGAAAGGTCGCGAAGACCGGACATCGCCATGTTCAAGGTGCGCGGAATCGGCGTCGCGGTCAGCGTCAGAATATCGACTTCACCGCGCAGCTTCTTGAAATGCTCCTTGTGCCGCACGCCGAAACGGTGTTCCTCGTCGATCACGACCAGACCGAGATTCTTGTAATCGATGCCTTTCTGCAGCAGTTTGTGGGTTCCGATCAGAATATCGACCCCGCCATTGGCCACGTCCCGGATGATGCCGTCCTGCTGCTTCTTCGGAATGAAACGCGAGAGTACTTCGATACGGACCGCGCAGCCGGCGAACCGGTCTCGAAAATTCCGGAAATGCTGTTGGGCCAGGAGCGTCGTCGGGACCAACACGGCGACCTGTTTGGCGTTTTGAACCGAGACGAACGCGGCACGCATGGAGACTTCGGTCTTACCGAAACCGACATCGCCGCAGATCACCCGGTCCATGCTTTGCCCGGCAGTCATATCCTGAAGTACCTGTTCGATCGCGGTCTCCTGGTCGGGTGTTTCTTCAAACGGAAAGCCGAGTGCGAAATCTTCGTATTCGATATCGGTGATTTTGTGCGCGAAGCCCTTTTTCGCGGCGCGCCGGGCATGGATGTCCAACAGTTCCGCGGCAACATCCCGAATCCGGGCCGCGGCTCTTTTCTTGACCTTCTTCCATTGCTCGCCACCGAGTTTGTGCAATGGCGCGGTCTCGGCGCCGGCCCCGGTATAGCGGCCGATTAGATGCAGCGATGCAACCGGCACGTAGAGTTTGTCGTGGTTGGCGTACTCGAGAATCAGAAATTCGGTTTCGACCCCCGAGAACTCGAGTTTTTTCAATCCATAATACCGTCCGACGCCGTGATCCTGATGAACAACCGGAGTGCCCGGCGAAAGTTCGGTCAGATTCGCGATGATATTTTCGAGTTCTTGTCCGCTGCTGCGTCTGCGGCGGCGGCGCTGTTGAGCGCGCTGGCCGGTCAGCTGGCTTTCGGTGATGATCGCGATTCCGGCGGCCTGCATGAGCAAACCCTGGTCCATCGGTGCGACCACAAGACAAAGCGCCGCGCGGGAAGCGAGAAAATCTTTCCAATCGGAAACTGCTTCGGGAAATATACCCTGCTTGCGTAACATGTCCATCAGCGCTTCACGGTGTCCCGCGGTTTCCGCGACGAAAAGAACACGGCCCCGGAATTGATCGATAAAGGCTTCCAGCACTTCGGTCGGACGTTTATTCTGCGGTTTCAAGGATATGTCCGCCAAGGGCTGCGTATCGAAGTTGACGATCGCATTAATATTATCCGAAGGGTCCGGCGCAGCCTGGAGCTGAATGCGTGGCATCCTGGCAATTGTTTCGTCCATTTCTCGGGGGGACAGAAACAATACTTCGGGATTTAAAATCGGCCGGTTGATGTCATGCCGGCGTTGTTCGTAACGGCATAGGGTTTCGGCATGGAATGAACGGGCTGCTTCCATCGCGGATTCGAATAAAACCAGAATGGTGTTTCGAGGGCAGTAACTGAAAATCGATTCGGTTTTATCGACGAATAAAGGCATATAATATTCGATACCACCGGGAGCAATTCCGTTGCTGACATCCTGATAAATCGGAGTGCGTTGGCTTGCCTGCGGAAATTCGGAACGGAATTGTTGCCGGAATCGTTTAATCGAATGTTCATCGAACGGAATTTCCCGGGCCGGAAACAGGCGGATTTCGTCAAATTTTTCCAGCGATCTCTGGGTGTCGGTGTCGAAAGTCCGGATCGAGTCGATTTCGTCGTCGAACAGCTCGATTCGAAACGGGAGCTTAGTGCCCATCGGAAATAAATCCAGAATCGAACCCCGAACCGCAAACTCGCCATGCTGGTAGACTTGAGAGGTCGATTGGTAGCCTACGCCTGCAAGTTGCTGTCGAATTTGCTCCAAGGGCAGGGACTGACCGATTTTCCAGGCGAAGCTATTGGCCAGAATGTGTTCGCGCGGCGCGATGCGGTGCATCAGGGTTGCCGCGCTCAGGATTAAAATTCCATGTTTGGTGGTGGGGAGTCCCGCCAGCGTTTCGAGCCGCTGGGACGTGATTTCTGGCAAAGGCGAGAATACATCGTAGGGCAGGGTCTCCCAATCCGGCAGGTGCAGCACGGAAAACTTTTCCGGAAGAAAAAACCGGATTTCGTGTTCTACCCGCAATGCGGTTTGAGGGTCCTTGGTGATAAGCAGGATGAAGCGATTCGATTCGGCAGCCAGCGAGGCAAGCGCCAGCGAGTCACCGCAACCGTATAGTCCGGTCCAGATAGTTTGCTTGTCCCGATCATTCGGCACACTCGGATGAAAAGGGTATATCGAGGCAGGATTCGCGGGGAATATTGTCATGTCAATCGAGACGCCGGCGATCGATACCGGCTTACTGCTTGAAAAAATGGTATTGTCCCATAAGGCGCCGCTGCACTTAAAGCACTGACCAGCCTGCGCCGTGTAGCGATTGTTCAGACAGCACTTGGGACTTGACACCTATCAGAATACGATTTGCCCCGAAAACACCTGGTCGAAGCGGACACGAAAAATCACCGATACCGCCTTCAACGATGCGTGATCGGCATATTCGAGTTACTTACTTTCAGTTTTTCGCATTCAATTCGATTTGACGTTATGTAAGTCGCGATCCGATATTGAAATTTACTTACCTCAACCAGGGACCGAGACCAGGATTGGCTCATTTTGTCGACACGCTCTTGTCGAATTTCAGAATTTTCCAACTTTTTTCCGGATTGAAATGGACAATAAAATTTTGTATGCTAATAATATGTATAGTACGGGAATTAAGTAGGCGTTGGACCAGGTGGTATCTGCGCAAACTCACCCTGAATTCTTATGTTCCGGCGCTGCGCGGGATTTCGTTACTTGACGTTGACCTTGAACGAAGCGACGAATCGGCTGGCAATATTCAAATGGGTAAACAACATCCAAACAAATTTTGGTGTTATGATCTTCAACTGTAACGTTTAATTGGAGCGAGAATATACATGCAGACGAATTTTAATAAACTTACCGAAACTGATCTCGAAGATGTTATTGCCAAAGCGGAGAAGGAACTGCAAACGCGTAAGGAAAAAAAGCGCAAGGAAGTTCTGACCGAAATTAAGCAACTCGCGGCATCAATCGGGGTCGTGGTGGAAATTTCCGAATCCGGAAGAAGATCGTCCCGCAAGGGTCAGAAAGTTCCTCCCAAATATCAGAATCCGGCCAATCCGTTGCAGCAATGGAGTGGCCGGGGTATGAAACCGAATTGGCTTAAGGCACTGATCGAGAAGGGTCAATCAATCGAAGAATTCGAGATTTGATAGGCCTTCGAAAGCCCCTGCCCTGTTGTCCATTTCGCTTGGAGATTTTCAAAAAAATCACCGGCTGGCTAGACGGACATACCCTTAAAAGCTGGGCTCCTTGCAGCGTAAAATGCGGCTCTCCGACCGCTGCGAATACGGTTACGAGGCTTTAGCCGGGTGTGTTT
>JAKEEL010000230.1 GCA_022616595.1 Methylococcaceae bacterium | reverse complement strand
TCCCTGTACCTGCGCATTCAATTGCGCGAAATGCTGCTCCACGGATTCGCCCGGGTTCTTAACGACCAGGGGTTCCTTTTCCTCGCCGCGCGCGAGTTGCAGAATTTTTTCCATTCTGCCGCTGAGCCCCGTGGCTTTCGCCTGGGCCGCTTTCAGTACCGCCGCCTCGGAACCCTGCGGCGCTTTGGTCAAAGCGGTATTTTTTTCGACCGCGATCAGAATATTCTTGATCGGGGACATCGGGCCGGTCGCATATTCCAGCACGTCCATCGCCTGGTTGACGCTGTACACCTCGCGAAGTTCGATTTTTGCCAGAAGATCGTCCCAGTAGCGGATGTAATCCTGAAAATACAAGGTCTGCAGATCGCTTTGCAAACGCTCGACGTCCGCGGGGCTGACCGGGTTGGTATTACCGAGCACCCAGTCTTGCTTGGCCTGCTCTTTCGCGAGAATCACGCTTTCCTTGAGGAACACCTGATAATAACCGGCGTGGGTAAACAAGCCCGGAATCATCAACCGCGCCAGATCACCGCCATCGGAGGAACGGAATACACGGTCGCCGAACTGCCCCATCGCTTTCAATGCACTGAAATCGAGCCGGGTGTCGACGAAAGCCTCGCTCTTCATCCGCGCATACACCTGCTCGGCAATTGGAATCTGGGTCAAAATACGCCGGGTTCGCAGAATCAGGCTCTGGTCGAGGGACACCGCGCCGAGTTCAAGGGCCAGGAGATTATTCAAATGGGTCAACAACTGATCCTGAACTTCCGGTTCGTTTTGGTAACGTTTTTCCCAGTCGAGGCTGATCCAGGGACGTCCGAGCTGCGGCTCCATTCTTTCGGGTTCGCCGAACATCAGATAAACCCTGAGCAGTTGATACAGCACATCGGGATTTCCGGTGCTCCCCGCGCGTATCCGGGCTTCCAGTTCAGCAATGACCGCAGGAAGAAAAAAAGTCCTGAGAACCCGCTCATATCCGGCTTCTGCAGCGGGGCGCAATTTGTCTCCCTGGTACAAACCGAAACCCATCGACCACGGGGTGCTTTCCGGAAAAACATTGACTGCCTGGTACGAAGCGCTCAAACGCGGCAGCTGATTTTTCAAATCAGCGCCCGGTAGCGCGGTTTCCGCCGCGACCTCGCGGTAACGCAGAACCACATTTTGCTCTTCGTCGATCGCGACTTTATTCTGCCCGAAACTCACGCTCCACAGCGCTACGACGCCTCCGATCAAAGCGATCGCCGAGCCGAGCGCGATTCTCTGCGTCCAGATTTGTTTGCGTTCCAGACGCTTATCCACGCCGGTCAGGCCGGATTCCTGAAAAATCACATCCTGAAGCAAGCGGGTTATGAAATAACTCCGCCCCTGGCCGCTGTAAACTGGAACCGACTGACGATCCATGTTGAACGATTTGGCGAGAATTCCCATCACGCGGTCGATTGGCGTACCTTCCTGGGTACCGCTGGTAAAATAGACGCCGCGCAACAGGGTCGACGACCGGTAGCGCGAGGAACCGAAAGCCTCGCTCAGAAAACGATGGATTGCCTCCCTGAGGATGAACATCTGCTGCGGAAAGCCGAAAATCAAGCTGCGGCGCTGGATATCGCGCTCATCCTGAACTCTTGACATGAGGCGTTCATCGATCCGCCCGATCAGATCGGGATAATGTTCAATGAACGAGTCCGCGAAATCGACCGGATGTCCGGGATTTTCGATCGGGAATGTCTCGCCCCAAACCCGGGCGCGCTCTTCTTTGCTCAGGTTGCCGAAGAAATCGCTGAATCCCGCGACCAGGTCGCACTTGGTGAACAGCATGTAAACAGGAATCCGGATCCCGAGTTCCTGGTTCAGTTCCTGAATTCTTTGACTGATCGCTCGCGCATGCAGAATCCTTTCCTCTTCGGTTTGTTGCAGAATGTCCGCAACACTCATGGTAACCAGCACGCCGTTCAGCGGACGCCGCGGCCTGTGCTTCTTTAGCAAAGCCAGAAACCCGAGCCAGGCGGCCTGGTCCACGGCCTGATGACTGTCCTGGGTCGTATAGCGTCCCGCTGTGTCGAGCAGCACGGCATCTTCGGTAAACCACCAGTCACAATTTCGGGTGCCGCCGACCCCGCGCAAGGATTTGTTTCCGAATTTGTCCGCGAGCGGGAAATTCAGCCCGGAATTGATCAAAGCCGTGGTTTTTCCAGACCCCGGAGGGCCGATGATCATATACCAGGGCAATTCGTAAAGATACTGCCCGCCCTTGAGCCCTTTCGAGCGGTTCTTTTTCAGTACGCCGAGCGCTTCTTCGAAATTCTTGCTCAATATTCCGATTTCTTCATCGGAAGCCCGTGACAGCAGCGAAGTCTCGGATTCCGGGGCGGCAAGATCCCGGATCATGTTTCGATTGCTGCGGGTCGCGACCAGATGGCGGCGAAGAATATTGAGTCCCCAAAGGATCAAGATGCACAGAATCGTCAACAAGCGGCTCGATTCGGTTACGAGCGGGGTCGTATCGCCGATCGAGATCAAGGGTCCGACGAACCAGACCAATGCACTGATTGCAATCAGGCCGATCAGCTGAATGACCCAGGTGTTCTTGAAAAAATTCGCAATCGCTCGCACGGGTTGAGATTATCTCAGGATGATATCGACGCGCCGGTTCAGTTCCTTGCCTTGTTTCGTGTCGTTGGACGCAACCGGTTCGTTGTCGGCCCGGCCTTCGGATTGCACCCGGCCCGCCAACGTGCCGGATGCGAGCAAGATGCGCGCGACGTCTTTCGCGCGTCCTTCCGACAGGTGCCAATTGGACGGGAACTGAAGGGTGCGAATCGGAACGCTATCGGTATTACCGGCCACCATAATTTGCCCCGGCTCCGTGACCAGCGCTTCGGCCACCCGTTGCAAGAGCGGATAATATTGCTGCTTGACCCGGTCCTCGGCGGAGTCGAACAAGCCGCGGATCCGGACCACGGTCCCTTCGCTGTTTTCGAGTACCTCCAGTTCGCGCCGGGCGATCTCCGGCGCCAGGAAAGCCCTTATATTCAGATAGGCCGAGTCCGCCGGGACGGGCGCGGGCTCCGCTCTCCGCACTACCGGTGGGGCTTCGCGCCCGATCGCATACAATTCCTTGAATACAGGATCCGAATCCCGGTTGATCAGAAACAGATAGCCCAGGTAAATCGCGAGCAGTAAAACGCCGGCGACCGAAGTGATCACCCAGAGCGGGACATAACGGATCAAGGCATTCCGGCGGTCCTTGATGCCTTCCCAGCGGATCGATAACTCCGGATCGAACTCGCCGCGTTGCCGTTTAAGCAGCAGGTAAAGATTTTCACGCAATTGGTCGAGCTGCGTCGCTCCGTGATCGAGCACCCGGTATTCACCCTGAAAACCGAGGCTCAAACAGTAATACAGTAATTCGAGCAGATCGTAGTTCGTACCGGGCTGCCGCGCGAGATGGTTCAGATACTGAAAGAACTTTTTCCCGCCGAAGGCTTCCTTGTGAAAGGTGATCAAAAGACTTTTGTGACCCCAGATACTGTCGCTGCCCCAAGGCGTATTCTGAACCGTTTCATCGAGGAAGGTACAAAGCACGTAGCGGCCTATCTGCACCTGTTCCGGCGGAAATCCCTGTTGCAACGTTTTTTTTTCGAATTGGCGGATTTCCTTGACCATCCGTGCATGAAGCCCTTCGATATCCCGATGGGCCACCGTATTTCGGATCTGGTTCGCGAAGCTCAATAGTGAAAAAGCCGCGATCACCATTTGGTTGCGGCCGGCCATCCGTTCCGGAAGTCCGGCGGCCGGATCGCCGCGCGCAGGGCTCGAATAGGGCTGCTGTACCGCGCTGCCAGGCGCGGAAGGTGGCTGGCGCCGCCGCCCGCCGGGTATCGGTTTGATTACGGTGCGGTCGTCATCGCTAAAACTTGCAAATGGATCGTCGTCTTTCACTGTCGATCAACCGCTTCGGATGGCCCAGAATTCCAACTCGAGCCCCGGAAATTCTCCGCCGATGTGGAACGCGAACCCCCCGGAATTTTTCATGGCTGCCCAGAGTTCCCCGGTTTTGCTCAATTCGAAATACGAAAATCCCGCGTGATACGGGATCTGCCGCGGCGCCACGGGCAAAGACAACACCGTGATTCCGGGCAGCGCCGAACGAACCAATTGCTGGATTTTCTCGACCGGGCCGATTTTGACCTGAGCCGGAAACTGGCTGCGCAACAGATCGGGCGACAGATTTGCGTTGACCGCGAGAACGAATACGGCCGACTCCAGCAGGTGGATATCCGGCATCCTGGCCGCGTAAATTCCGTATTTCGGCTTGCTCAGCGGAATCGGAATCGCGGTTTTATCGAGTACCTTGCTCAACGACTCGCGCAATTCCTCCATCACCGGCGCGAAGGTATGCTTCAGGTCATCGTGTTTGTACGCAGGGAAACTGATCGGGCGTTTATCCGCGCGGGTAAAAGTCGCCAGCTCTCCCGCCAATTGAAGCGCCACGCGATAAAAGCTTTCGGGGTGGTATCCGGCCAGTGCCGACAGGTGCTCGAACAACGGAACATGGCGATTGACCACCTGTAACAAAAGGAAGTCCGAGATTTCCGCGACGCCGCCGCGTCCGGCCTCCGAAACCCGCCCGGCCAACTCCTCGACCCGGGTATGCAGCAGTCCGTGCAACTGCTTGATAAAGCCAGCCAGCACGGGTATCGCAAGACAGTTGATATTCGGAGGAATGAAGTCGGTATCGAGCACCAGCGTTTTATCCGTTCTGGCCTCGATAATGCGGGCCACGCCGATACAGATATGGCCAGACCTTTCCTGATGTTCGAGCATCAGGCGCGTCTTTAATTCACCGATGTTGAGGACCGGTTTTCCCTCGGCGCCCATGTTGTTATCCCGAACCTCGACCTCGGCGCTGTGGTAGCGCGCCATCGCATCCGGGTATTCATTGCTGTCGACCTCGGTAGAGCCGGGACGGCGCACCGGAAGGGCGAGATAAACGATACCGCTTTCGATGCCTTCCGGAATGTCCAGGGGCAGCGGCAGGGGGTTGTCGTCGGGTAGATTGAAAGGGGTGCCATCCTGAAAAATACCCTTGCATTCGGTCAATGCGATCTTTCCCATGCCGAGCAGCGCCGAATCCAGCCTGAGCGCGTTAAAGCCCCAATCGAATAAGCGGAGCCCCGCGCAACGACCCGTGACCAAATTTTCGACATAGCGGTCGTGCTGCTGAAAATGCTGCGGCCGCAAGAACATGCCTTCCGACCAGACCACTCTGTTTTTCTCACCCATTTTACATTTTCCCTCGTACTTGGTAGGGCTATCGCTTTGTTCAGCCGCTGACGCCCCGTGAAACTCTGCGCAGTTTCACGGCGCCGGCTGAAGCAAAAAGTTGTTAGATTTCTTCATTGCGAGTGTACACCAATCGATCGGTTTGTTCGCCCGGTTCCTGCGTCGGTCGGGTTGCACGAAACCGGCCGCATATCGAACCAAAAGGCCGACTGGCGTGGCGGCGGATCGAGGCTTATCCTCGCCCACTCTTCGATTCCAGTATCTTGATCTGTCTTTCGTAAGCATTTACGAAGGAGTTCCCGAAAAAATTTTCGATTCCCTCGCTGACCAGATGTTCATAGGCTTTCGCATAAGCTTCCCAGCATTTTGCGTCACGGTTCTTGAACAGCCCGCCCTCGATCTGTTTTTCAAAGCGTTCGGGGTCGAACCTTTTTAACACATCGATCAGCGAGGCCTGGATTCCTGCCGTGATCGCGAGTTGATGATTGGAAATATCCTTGAAACCGTTCTGAATCGCGTCAAGCGGTTTGAGATACCCTCGTTGCCCCGGTTTTAACATTGCGTTCAGGGCGTCCTGAACGGTCACCGAGAATTTAAGCGGATTATTCTCGACCGGACGGATGGTCGTCACCGAAACCCGGAATTGGTTCTTCAATTCCGCGCGGCTTCTTAGCAAGGTCATCATGCCTTCGATCAAGTCGCGAAACATCAGCCCGATCAACCGGACCGTATCCTCCTCGCTGACCCCGCGCAAAAAATGCGGTTCATCGATTCCGACGACCTCCAACAATATCTTGAGCATGGGATCACCGGGGCGGTCGCTTGG